>NZ_PSUB01000037.1:0-2326 GCF_002931595.1 Rathayibacter sp. AY2B9 | reverse complement strand
GTGCAGCTCCAGGAACGACGCGAGGTCGGTGAAGGAGTACCGCGCGCGGAGCTGCACATCCACCTCGAGGGCACGATCGAGCCCGAGCACATCGTCGAGATGGCGCGCCGCAACGGGGTCGCCCTGCCCACCGAGGATCTCGACGCCCTCCGCGCGCGGTACTCCTTCACCGACCTCGCGTCGTTCCTGGAGCTGCACTACTCGAACCTCACCGTGCTGAAGACGGAGCGGGACTTCTTCGAGCTCGCGACCGGCTACCTCGACCGGGCGCAGAAGGCGAACGTCCGCCGCGCCGAGATCTTCTTCGACCCGCAGACGCACCTCGGCAACGGCGTCGCGCTCGACACCGTGATGAGCGGGATCACCCGTGCGCTCGGTCGGAGCGAGGAGACCCACGGGATCTCGACGGACCTGATCATGTGCTTCCTCCGCGACCTGGGCGCCGACGCGGCCGACGAGATGCTGACGGCAATCCTCCCCTGGCGCGAGCACATCATCGGCGTCGGGCTCGACTCGAACGAGGTGGGCTTCGGCCCGGAGCTGTTCGTCGACGTCTACGCGCGCGCCGCGGCGGACGGACTGCGCCTGGTCGCGCACGCCGGCGAGGAGGGCGGGCCCGAGACGGTCGCGGCCACCGTCGAGCTGCTGAAGGTCGAGCGGATCGACCACGGGATCCGCGCGATGGAGGACCCGGAGGTCGTCGCGATGCTCCGCGAGCGCCGCATCCCGGTGACGGTGTGCCCGCTGTCGAACGTGGCCCTGCGCGCTGTGGACACGATGGCAGACCACCCGCTGCCCGCGATGCTCCGCGAGGGACTCGTCGTGACGGTCTCGAGCGACGACCCGCCCTACTTCGGCGGCTACGTGGATGAGAACTACCGCGCCCTGGTCGAGGAGCTGGGGATGGACGACGCGCAGCTCGAGCAGCTGGCGCTCAACTCCTTCGACGCGGCGTTCATCACGGAGGAGGACCGCGAGCGCTGGCAGGCGGAGGTGCGCGAGCACTTCGCGCGGTGAGCGCGTCACTGCCTGGAGAACGATCGTTCCCACCCTCCCCGCGCGCTGAGCCCTCGTTCCGCGGTCGCACGCCTCCGCGCCCGCCCTACGCTGGCCGGATGACCCGATCCGACGGCACACGATGAGCTGGGTGCTCCTCACCGGCGCGATCCTCACCGAGGTGACGGCGTCGCTCGCCCTCCAGGCCGCCATCGAGTCGCCGGGCTGGTACGCCCTCGTGGTGGCGGCCTACCTGGCGGCGTTCGTCCTCCTCAGCCGGGTGCTCAAGGCCGGCATGCCGATCGGAGTCGCCTACGGCGTGTGGGGCGCGTGCGGAGTCGCGCTGACGGCGGTCCTCGCGGCCGTGCTCTTCGGGCAGCCGCTGACGGGCGTGATGACGATCGGGCTGGTGCTGATCATCGCGGGCGTGCTGATGGTCGAGATCGGCTCGCAGCGAGCGCAGGCCGCGCGCCGGGCGGTGCGCTGATGGCCTGGCTGCTGCTCTCGGGCGCGATCCTCACCGAGGTCGCCGCGACGATGAGCCTCAAACCCGCGACGGACGGCCGGAAGCGCTGGTACGTCGTGGTCGGAGTCGGCTACGTCGTCGCGTTCTCGCTGCTGGCCGGGGCGCTCGCGCAGGGCATGCCGATCGGGGTGGCCTACGGGATCTGGGCGGCGGTCGGAGTCGCGCTGACGGCAGTGCTCGGCCGCTGGCTGTTCCAGGACCCGCTGACCTGGACGATGCTCGGCGGGATCGGCCTGATCATCGCCGGCGTGCTGCTGGTGGAGCTCGGGCACTGACCGGCCGGCTGTCGTCGCAGCGGGAGTCTCTCCCGCTCAGCGGCCGTCGCGGCGGGAGCGCGCCTCCTCAGCCGTCGTCGCGGCGGTAGCGCGACGGAGTCACCGGTTGTCGCGGCGGTACCGCGCCTCGCGGCCGGCGATGTGGAGGCCGAGCCCGGTGACGGCGACCGCGAAGGCGACCAGCACGCCGATGAACGCGATCTCGTCGCCCGCTCCGACCGCCACGGCCGCGACGGTGAGCCCGATCAGCGCGAGGGCGAGCACCACGGCGCCGACGGTCTCGAGAGGGCTCCATGCGGTCATGGCTCCAGCGTGCGCTCGGAGCGGCGCGCGGGCAAGGGGCGGCAGGCGAACAGGACACGACGTCCCGCCGACCGCGGAGGTCCGCGCGGGTCCCAGCACACGACCCGTCCGCCCGGACGTCGGTCGACCGGGTGCTGCGGATCGCGGAGCTCGTCCGAGGCGGTCCGCGGTGCGGGCCCGCTCCGTCCGTCCCCGCCGGAACGCCCCCGCCCGTTCGCCCCGCCGC
>NZ_PSUB01000036.1:0-3560 GCF_002931595.1 Rathayibacter sp. AY2B9 | reverse complement strand
GCCACAGGTGGCTTCGTCCTTCGTTCGTGGGTCGGTCGGCCGTGCCCGGCCCACCGACCCACGAACGAAGGACGAAGCCACCTGTGGCCGATCACTACGAAGTGCTGGGCGTCGACCGCGACGCCTCCGCCGACGAGATCAAGAAGGCGTACCGCCGACTCGCCCGCGAGCTGCACCCCGACGTCAACCCGAGCGCGGACGCCTCCGAGCGCTTCAAGCTCGTCACGCACGCCTACGACGTCCTGAGCGACGCCCAGCAGCGGGCGCAGTACGACCGCGGGCCCCAGGAGGGCTTCGGCGGCGGTGCCCAGGGCTTCGGCGGGTTCGGCGACATCTTCGAGACCTTCTTCGGGCAGGGCGCGCAGGGCTCGTCCCGCGGCCCGCGCTCCCGCCGTGAGCGCGGCCAGGACGCCCTGCTGCGCGTGGAGGTCTCGCTCGACGAGGTCATCTTCGGCACCCACCGCGACCTCGAGGTCGACACGGCGGTGCTCTGCGAGACGTGCCAGGGCTCGTGCTGCCAGCCCGGCACCTCGCCGGTGACCTGCGACATCTGCCACGGCTCCGGCCAGATCCAGCGCACGGTCCGCTCGCTCCTGGGCAACGTGATGACGGCGAGCCCCTGCGGCACCTGCCGCGGCTACGGCACCGTCATCGCGACCCCCTGCTCCACCTGCCAGGGCCAGGGACGCGTCCGCGCCCGCCGCACCATCCCCGTCGACGTCCCCGCGGGAGTCGATACGGGCCTGCGCCTGCAGATGCCCGGCAGCGGCGAGGTCGGCCCGGCCGGCGGCCCCAACGGCGACCTGTACCTCGAGATCAAGGTCAAGCACCACGACGTCTTCAGCCGCAACGGCGACGACCTGCTCTGCACCCTCGAGGTGCAGATGACGGACGCGATCCTCGGCTCCACGGCGTCGCTCAAGGCGCTCGACGGCGACATCGAGATCGAGATCAAGCCGGGCACGCAGAGCACCGAGATCGTCACGATCAAGGGCCGCGGAGTCACGCGCCTGCGCGGCAGCGGACGCGGCGACCTCCGCATCGGCATCCAGGTCGTCACCCCGACGAAGCTGGGCCACCGCGAGCGGGAGCTGGTCCAGGAGCTCGCGAAGCACTACAAGCCGCAGAAGCCCGCGCTGACCCACTTCCAGCAGGGCCTGTTCTCCAAGCTCCGCGACCGCTTCCTGGGCTGAGCCCGTGGCGCACCACTACATCGACGAGTCGCTGGACTCCGGCGGCTTCGTCGTCGGGGGCCGGCTCGCGCTCACCGGCGCGGAGGCACGGCACGCCGCGACCGTCAGCCGGATCCGCGCGGGCGAGAGCGTCCGGGTCGGTGACGGGCGCGGACTCGTCGCGACCGCGGTCGTCGAGAGCGCGGAGCCGGCGCGAGTGGTGCTCGTCGTGGAGTCGGTGCAGGAGTCCCCGGTTCCGTCCCCGCGCCTTGTCCTCGTCCAGGCCCTCGCGAAGGGCGACCGCGACGAGCTCGCCGTGCAGGCGGCGACCGAGCTCGGGGTGGACGAGGTCGTCCCGTGGCAGGCCGCGCGGTCGATCTCGCGGTGGTCGGGCCCGAAGGAGGAGAAGGGGCGCGAGCGCTGGCGGGCCATCGTGCGCGAGGCGAGCAAGCAGTCGCTGCGCCCCCGGGTGCCCGAGGTCGCGCCGCTCGAGCAGGTGCGAGGTCTCGTCGCGCGCGCCGCGACGTCCCGCGTGCTGGTCCTCGAGCCCTCGGCGCAGGCGCGGCTCTCCCAGGTGGTCCCGGACGGACGCGACCTGGTGCTCGTCGTCGGGCCCGAGGGCGGCATCGCTCCGGAGGAGCTGCGGCTGCTCGCGGAGGCGGGCGCCGAGGCCGTCGCGCTCGGCGACTCCGTCCTGCGCACCTCGACCGCAGGTCCCGCTGCCATCGCCGTCCTCTCGGCCCGCCTGGGCCGCTGGTGACGCTCCTCCACAGCCGCCTCGGGGCGCCGGAGCAGGGTGCCGTGGGCGAACGCGGCGCCCGTCGCGCACGGGCCCCGTTTAAGATGAGTGCATGAGCGAACCCACCGTCTTCACGCGCATCGTCCAGGGCGAGATCCCGGCCGATGTGGTGTTCGAGAACGAGCGCATCCTCGCGATCACCGACATCGAGCCGAAGGCGCCCGTCCACCTCCTCGTCTTCCCGAAGACCCAGGAGCACGCCACGGTCGCCGCCCTCGCCGCCGCCGATCCCGCCCTGCTCGCCGAGATGGTGCAGGTCGCCCAGTCGCTCGCCGATGCCCACAGCAACGGTCAGTTCCGCCTCGTCTTCAACTCCGGCGAAGAGGCGGGCCAGACCGTGTTCCACGTGCACGCCCACGTCCTGGGCGGCCACCAGACGGAAGGCTCCCTTGCCACCGGTTGAGAACACGGGCGCGAGCCCCGACGAGCGTCCCGCCCCCGGCGCGGACGCGTCCGAGACGACGCGGCGCGTCGTCGCCGTCGACGGAGTCGCGATGGTGCGCCTCCTCGGACCCCAGGACCGCCTCATCCGAGCGGTCGAAGGACGATTCCCCGATGTCCGGGTGCACGTGCGCGGCAACGAGGTGACGCTCGACGGCGAGCGCGAGCCCGTCGCCGCGGCGACGCGACTGGTGGAAGAACTGGTGCGCATGACCGCGAGCGGGCACGATCTCGACCCGGAGGGCGTGCGCGAGTCCGCCCGCATCCTGCAGAACGGCGGGCCGGTGAGCCCGGCCGAGGCGTTCGGCCAGGCCATCCTCACGGCACGCGGACGGAGCGTGAGGCCCAAGACGCTCGGGCAGCGCGAGTACGTCGACGCGGTCGATCAGAACACCATCGTCTTCGGCATCGGCCCGGCCGGAACCGGCAAGACCTACCTGGCGATGGCGAAGGCCGTGCAGTCGCTGCAGCGCAAGGAGGTCGAGCGGATCATCCTGACCCGCCCGGCGGTCGAGGCGGGGGAGCGGCTGGGCTACCTGCCAGGCTCGCTCACCGACAAGATCGACCCGTACCTGCGCCCGCTCTACGACGCGCTGAACGAGATGATGGACCCCGAGATCGTCCCGAAGCTGCTCGCGGCCGGCACGATCGAGGTCGCACCGCTCGCCTACATGCGCGGGCGCACGCTCAACAACTCGTTCGTCGTGCTCGACGAGGCGCAGAACACGACGCCCGAGCAGATGAAGATGTTCCTCACCCGCCTCGGCTTCGGCTCCAAGATGGTCGTCACCGGCGACATCACCCAGGTCGACCTGCCGACCGGCGCGAGCGGACTCCGCCTCGTGACGCGCGTGCTCGACGGCATCGACGACATCCACTTCTCGCGCCTGACCAGCGAGGACGTGGTGCGCCACAGCCTGGTCGGCCGCATCGTGGACGCGTACACCGAGTACGACCAGCAGAAGCAGGCGCAGCACTTCGAGCGCGAGCAGGCCCGGGAGTTCGCGAACCGCGCCGAGCGCCGCGGCCAGGCCGCCCGCCCGCCCGGCGACCGCCAGCAGGAGCGCGAGCCAGAGCTGCGGGACCTCGACGACCAGCACCGTGGTGACGAACACCGCGGCCGTCGTCTCGGCCGCGATCCGCGAGAA
>NZ_PSUB01000035.1:0-4617 GCF_002931595.1 Rathayibacter sp. AY2B9 | reverse complement strand
GGGGAGGGGGTGGGGGCGGCGCTCATTGCGGACTCCTTCGGCAGCGGTCCGACCATCCTAGAGCCCCGGTGGAGCGCTCTCTCGCCCCGGAACGCGGGACACCGCACCCCGGACGACCGCGAGGCGCCGCCTCCCCGGCCGGACACCGCGGTGAGGGCGGTGTCCGGCCGGCGGAGGCGGCGCCTCGGAGGAGAGGAGCGCAGGACGCGGGCCGGTCGGCGCTTCCCGATCAGGCCCGGTGGGCGCCGTGCCCGTCGCGGGGAGGAGCGGTGCGGATCGAGTCCGTCCGGACGTCCGGCTCGATGCTGCCCGCGGCCAGGTCGGCCCCGGCGCGCGCGGCCAGCTGCGGGTCCGTGCGGCGCAGCTCCTCCGCGCTGTCCTCGGCCGCGAGGTCGTGCGCCTCCTGCATGGCCGACTTCGCTCGCAGCGGCGGGGTCTTGAGGAACCACGAGAGGACGAAGGCCAGCAGGACCACGCCCAGCGCGACCTGGAACACGGTCACGGTCGCGTCGTTGAACCCGGTCAGGAACGGGGCCGACAGGGCGCGGTCCGCGGTGTTGAGGAACGAGGTGTCCCCGTCGAGCGCGGAGCCGATCGCCGCGGTGTCCTGCGACTGCAGCAGCTTCAGGATCCCGGCGTTGGCCGGGTCCGCGGCGACGGCCGGATCGGTGACGGCCCGCTGCAGATCCGCCGCGAGCGCCGGGTTCCTGAAGGCCGCGGCGATGGTGTCGGGGATCCGGCTGAACAGCACCGAGAAGATCACGGCGGTGCCCAGGGTGCCGCCGATCTGGCGGAAGAACGTGGAGGCGCTGGTCGCGACTCCCATGTTCGCCACGTCGACCGAGTTCTGCGAGGCCAGGGTGAGGGTCTGCATCATCTGCCCGAGCCCGAGGCCCAGCATCAGCATCCCGCCCATCATGAAGATCACCGGCTTGTCGATCGTCACGAAGGTGAAGTAGAAGAACGCGGCCGACATCAGGAACGTGCCGACGATCGGGAAGGCGCGGTAGCGGCCCGTGCGCGAGATGATCTGACCCGAGACGATCGAGGCGATCATCAGGCCGAGGATCATCGGCAGCATCAGGAAGCCGGACTCGGTCGGCGTGGCGCCGTTCACCAGCTGCAGGTACAGCGGGATCGCCATCATGCCGCCGAACATGCCGAAGCCGACGAGGACGCCCAGCACGGTCGCCATCGAGAAGGTCGGCGAGCGGAAGAGCTTGAGGGGGATGAGCGCGTCGTCGCCCATCATCCGCTCGGCCGCGATGAAGCCGATGACGCCCAGCGCGCCGACGATGTAGCAGACCCACGCGATCGGCGAGCCCCAGCCCCACTCGCGGCCCTGCTCGGCGATCAGCAGCAGCGGTCCCGCGGCGATGACGACGAGGGAGGCGCCCCACCAGTCGATCCGCACCGAGCGCTTGCCGGCGGGCTTGGGCAGGTGGAGGAACCGCACGACGATGAAGAGCGCGACGGCGCCGATCGGGAGGTTGATCAGGAAGACCCAGCGCCAGCCGGTGATGAAGAGGATCTCGGGGGTGCCGGCGAGCAGGCCGCCGATGAGCGGTCCGACGACGCTGGAGATCCCGAAGACGGCCAGGAAGTAGCCCTGGTACTTGGCGCGCTCGCGCGGGGGCAGGATGTCGCCCATCACCGTGAGCGCGAGCGACATGAGTCCGCCGGCGCCGAGGCCCTGCACGGCGCGGAAGCCCGCGAGGCCGAGCATCGAGGTCGAGAAGCCGGCGAGCGTCGAGCCGATCAGGAACAGCACGATCGCGATCAGGTAGAGCGGGCGGCGTCCGAAGATGTCGGAGAGCTTGCCGTAGATCGGCGTCGCGATCGTCGAGACGATCAGGTAGGCGGTGGTCACCCACGCCTGCTGCGAGAGGCCGTCGAGGTCGTCCGCGATGGTGCGCATCGAGGTGCCGACGATGGTCTGGTCGAGCGAGGAGAGGAACATCCCCGCCATCAGCCCGAAGATGACGAACAGGATCTGCCGGTGCGACATCACGGCGCCGGACGGCGTCGAGGTCGGAGCGGATGGAGCGGAGGCGGAGTCGGCCACGGTGGTCCCCTTGTCTGGCGGACGCGTCCAGGCACGGCGATCCGCCGCAAACGTTGCGTGCTGCGCAAAGTTACACCGCGTGCGGAGAGCGCGACAGAGCGTCCGGCGAGCCTGAACGGGATCTCAGGGCCGCCGTGCCGGGGCCGTGCATCAGGCCGGAGCGGGGACCGCCTCGTCCGCCCAGCCGGCCTCACGGAGCGCTGCCCGGGCTTCGGCTCGGGCCGAGTACGGCGTGCGCACGCCGAGGATGTCGCGGTAGTTCTGGTGCCCGGGACCGGCCCAGAGGATGGCGTCGCCCTCGTGCGCCAGGGAGACGGCGACGCGGATGGCGCGCTTGGGGTCGTCGACCTCGTGGATCTCGGCGTCCGGACGTGCGGCGCGGGCGGCGTCGACGAGGGTGCGCCGGATCGAGGCCGGGTCCTCGAAGCGCGGGTGGTGGTCGGTGACGACCAGCACGTCGCTGCCCAGGACGGCGGCTTCGGCCATCGCCGGGCGCTTGAGCGCGTCCCGGTCGCCGTCGGCGCCGAACACCATGACCACGCGGCCGGGAGTGACCTCGCGGACGGCCTCCAGGGTGCGGGCGAAGGCGTCGGCGCTGTGTCCGAAGTCGACGTACACCGTGGGGCCGCGGTCGCCGGAGACGCGCTCGGTGCGGCCGGGAAGGGAGGCGTCCACTCCGCCGTCGCGGTGCAGCGCGGCGCGGATCTCGCCGATCGGCCGACCGGACTCGATCAGCATCACGATCGCCAGTCCGGCGTTGGCGGCCATGTGGGTGCCGATGATCGGGACGGAGGTCGTGATGGCACGGCCCTCGCGGTTGCCGATCCGGAAGCGGGTGCGGCCGAACTCCTGCTCGAGCACCGTCACGGTCCAGTCGGCGTCGACGCCCGGGAGGGAGGTGATCGTGGTGACCGGCACGCCGGCGACCTCGACGAGGCGCGCGCCCGCGGGAGAGTCGAGCGAGACGACGGCCCGGCGCGCGCGATCGGGCTGGAACAGCTGGGCCTTCTCGCCGAAGTAGGTGTCCATGTCGCCGTAGTCGTCGAGGTGGTCGTGGCTGAGGTTCGTGAAGCCGGCGACGTCGAAGACCACGCCGTCGACGCGGTGGCGGGTGAGCGCCTGGGCGCTGACCTCGATCGCGGCCGCGCCGACGCCCTCCTCCTCCATGCGGGCGACGAGCGCGTGCAGCTCCGTCGCCTCCGGGGTGGTCAGGCCGCTGGTCACCGAGGTGTCGCCGATGTGGCGCTCCGCGGTCGAGCTGAGGCCGGGCACGACGCCGAGCTGGCGGAGGATCCCCTCGAGCATGTGGACGGTCGACGTCTTGCCGTTGGTGCCGGTCACGCCGAGCAGCACGGGGGAGCGCTCGGCCGTCCCGTAGACGGCGGCGGCGACGGCGCCCAGGCGGGAGCGGGGGTCGTCGACCACGAGGACGGGCAGACCGGTCGCGCGCGCGGCGTCGGCGCCCGCGGTGTCGGTCAGCACGGCGGAGGCGCCGCGGGCCACGGCCTGCTCGACGAACTCGGCCCCGTGGCGGTTGACCCCGGGCAGGGCGACGAAGAGGTCGCCGGGCTCGACGTCGGAGGCGATCAGCGTCACTCCGCTGATCTCGGCCGTCAGGCCGCCCTCGTCGCCGATCTCGAGCGTCCGAGCGAGGGCGGCGAGAGGGACGGAGGGTGCGGTGAGGGGTCGGATCATGGGGTCCTTCCATCGACGGCTCCGTGGGGGGCCGTGCGGCCGAGGGGGCGGTCGCACGCGGAGTCGTGGCTGTCACTCAAGCTAGGGGGTCTGCTTATGTGAATCCTTAGAGGATATGCGCGACCCGCGTGGAGGGGCACGGGTGGACAGAACCGATCGCCGGTGCTTCAGCAGATGCGCAGGAACGGGTCTGTCTAGGCTCGGAGGATGACGTCGAACGAGAACGAGCCGACCGATGGGCGCCCCGTCCGCCGCCGAGCCCTGGTCATCGGGGGTGTGGCCGCCGCGGCGGGCCTGACCGCGCTGGGGGTCGGAGCCGCCATCGGGAACGGAGCGCCGGCGCCCTCGCCGACCCCCTCGACGGCGCCGCCCGCTCCGTCGCCCTCCGCGGCCGCGACCACCTCGACGCCCACGGCGGTGCCGACCGCCACTCCCACTCCCACTCCCACCGCCTCCGGGATCGACCTCACCGCGCAGTCCGTCGACGACCCGGCGAGCACCTGGGTCGTCGTCAACAAGCTGCGGACGCTCGCGCCGGTCGACTACGTCCCCGCCGACCTGACCTTCCCCGACGTGCCCTACGTCAACCGGCAGCCGATGCGCCAGGCGACCGCGGACGCCCTCGTCCCGCTCTTCGCCGCCGCCCGCTCCGAGGCCGGCCTCTCGCTGGCGGTGCAGAGCGCCTACCGCTCCTACGACACCCAGGTCAGCGTCTACGCGGGCTGGGTGTCCTCGCGCGGGCAGGCGGGAGCGGATGCGACGAGTGCGCGCCCGGGGCACAGCGAGCACCAGACCGGCTGGGCGGTCGACGTGGTGGGAGCGTCGGGCGCGTGCGCGCTCGAGATCTGCTGGGGCGA
>NZ_PSUB01000034.1:0-5360 GCF_002931595.1 Rathayibacter sp. AY2B9 | reverse complement strand
CGGTCGTCCAGGTCGCCGTCCTCCGAGCGCTCGGCGCGCACAGCATCGAGGTGCGCAGCGCCTGGGGCCGGAACGTCGTCGACCTCGATGACGAGCGAGACGAGGCCGTGCGGGCCGAGCTGGCCGGCGAGCAGGTCGAGCGGAGTGGGGACGGGCAGCGCCGAGGCGGCGCGGCCGAGGCGGGAGGCGGGCACGGGGGCGGCCTCGCGCTCCTCCGGCTCCGGGTCGGCGAGGGCCAGCGCGACAGTGGCGGCCACGTCCTCGACCGCGCGGACGCAGCCGAAGCGGATGATCCGCTCGTCGTCGATCAGGGCCTCGCCGTAGCCCGCGCGGAACGCCGAGCGCTGCACGTCGCTGATCGGCCGCGAGTAGATGACGCCCAGCTCGATCAGGAGCAGGTCGGCCTCCCGCGGGGCGACGGTGGCCTCGTCGAAGTCGATCAGCCAGGGGCGGCCGCTCTCGTCGATGACGACGTTGCCGGGATGCGGGTCGCCGTGGAGGGGCACGCGGGAGGTGGGCGTGCGGGCGCGCTTCAGCCGTCGCTCAGCGCCGGCGAGGGCGTCGAGGCGGGAGCGGTTCCCGCGCCAGAGCGCGGTGAGGCGGGGGCGGAACTCCGGCTGCGCATCGATCCTCTCGTCGGTCTCGGCGAGGAGGTCGGCGAGCGGACGGCGGACACGACGGATGCCCCGCCGCACGGGAGGCGCGAGGGTCGGCGGCTCGGCGTCGTGCACGGAGCGCAGGACCGCGCCGAACCCCTCCCAGTCGAGGGCGTCCTCGCCGGAGTCGACCGCGTCCTCGCCGAGGATCCACGGCGCGACCGAGACCCGCAACCCGCGGTCCTCCGCCCAGGGGCGCCCGTCGGAGGCGCGGTGCGGCGCCGCGACGCCCGGCACCCCCGACTCTCCCAGCGACGCCGAGAGCGCGAGTCCGAAGCGCCCGTCGCGGGCCGACGCCTTGACGCTCCACAGCGCCCCGGAGCCGTCGGCCGCGCACCAGACGCGCGCTCCGTGGTCGAGTCCGCCGACGACGGGCTCCAGGTCGACGAGGCCGACGCCGAACTCGCGGCGCACCAGAGCGCGCGCCCAGGCGCCCGCCTCCTCGATCGTGTCCATCCCGCTCATGCTGACGTGCGGGCGCCCCGCGAGCAGGTGCTTGCGCGATCGGTGATCGTAGGCATGGGTGCGGGCTGAGCCGCGTCTCAGGCTCGGGCTCCGGGCCGCCCGACGAGGAACCACGCCATCGACCCCAGGAAGGGCGCCACCACGACGGCGATCGTCCACAGGCCCTTCCGCAGGGGATCGAGGCCGGAGCGGAGGACCTGCGCGACCGCGAGGATCGCGACTCCGAGATACGCGGCCCCGCACAGGGCGGCGACCACGCTGGTGCCGAGCAGTGACATGTCCATCGCCCGACGCTACGCGCGGCGCGGCGCTGCCGGATCCGCCGCGGGGCGGAGACTCCCGGCGATGCGCAGCGGGCCTCGCTCAGCGGCCGAGGACACCGGTGATCGTCCGCGCGCCGTCGGCGGGGAAGAGGGCGAGCCGCTGCTCCGTCCCCTGCTGCCGGACCGTGAGAACGGGAGCCGCGAGCGCGTGACCGTGGTGGTAGCCCGTCACCGACTCGGGGGCGTCCCCGGCGGTGAGGGGCAGGAACGCGATCGGCGAGAGGTCCGCGTCGGCGCGGAACAGCGAGAGCGCCCTCGCGGTGACGACGGCCAGCAGCACGGGGTCCGGCTTCGCCGCGCGCAGCGCCGGGAGGTCGACCGCGGCTCCGGCGACCGCGAGCGTCCGCAGCGAGGCCAGCGTCTCCGGAGTGTTCAGCACCGCGGTGACGCCGCCGTCCGGATGCTCGGCCCGCAGCCTCTCGAGGCTCGGCCGGGACCACCGCTCCTCGACGCGCCGCCGGAGCCCGAAGCCGAGCCCCGCGACGATCACCGCCGCCACCGCGAGCACCACGCCCCACCCTCCGTAGAGCTGGTAGGCCCGAGCGCCCGACCACGCCGCCGCGACGACCACCGTCGCCCCGAAGAACGCCTCGCTTCCGAGCGATCGCAGCCGGGTCGACTGCACCTCCTGCGTCACGAGCGCTCCTCCGGGTCGGGCGGACCTCCGGGCGGGATCACGTCAGCGCATGATCCCACCGGCGCCTGCGGGTCGGGCGGGGATCCGTCCCCTCGCGCGAGGCCGGCTCAGCGCCCGCGCCGCGCCCGCGGATCGGTGAGGAGCCGGACCGGGGGGAGGTCGGCCAGGTCGGGGGACACGAAGCCCAGCACGTCGGAGTGGTGGTCGGCGGAGGCCCGGCGGAGGAAGGACCAGCACTTGAGCGAGGACGGGCGCCGGTCGAGGGGGAGGGGAGCGGCCTCCACGATGATCACGGTGGCGGAGCGGTGCAGGATCCGCACGGGCACGCGGCTCTCGCGGCCGTCGACGGTCCAGCTGGAGACGCCGCGGATGCGGCCGTCCTCGCGGTCGACGCCGACGGTGAGGACGCTCCGGAAGTCGTCGGACGCGGCGCCCATGCCGATCTGGAAGTCCCCGTCGGCGCCGTCGAGCACGAAGGCGACGTCGAGTCCGCGGCGGTGGCGGACGGTGAAGGTGGCGAGCAGGGGACCGCTCCCGAACCTCGGGGCCTCGTCGCGGGCCTGCCGGACACGCTGCTCCGCGTCGTCCCTGTCCATGGAGCCACTCCTGCCGTTCGGGCGGAGCGGGGCCCGCGCGCCCGTCGAGCCTAGGGGGAGCGGGGCGGCGTCACCCCGCGCGAGGCAGCGTCACCCGGAAGCGGGCGCCGACGGGCCCCGCCTCCGCCACGAGGTCGCCGCCGAGGGCCCGGGCCAGCCCGCGCGCGATCGGCAGGCCGAGGCCCGAGCCGCCGTCGGCGCGGTTGCGGGCGTCGTCGAGGCGGACGAGGCGGTCGAAGACGCGCTCGCGGTCGGCCTCGGCGATGCCGGGGCCGTCGTCGTCGACGGTGATCGTGACGGAGTCGGCGGCCGCCTCGACGGCGACGTCGATCCGGGAGCGGGCGAAGCGGGCACCGTTCTCGAGGAGGTTGCCGAGCACCTGAGCCAGCCGGTCGGCGTCGGCGCTGACCAGGAGCGGCTCGGCGGGCCGGTGCAGCTCGATCGCGAGGTCCGGGCGGCGCAGCTCCTGGCGCTCGATCGCGGCCTCGGCGACGCCCGCGGGGTCCAGCGGACGCGACTCCAGAGCCAGGCCCTCGTCCAGACGCGCCATCAGCAGCATGTCCTGGATGAGGCGGCCCGCGCGCATCGACTCCCGCACGACGTGCACCGAGAGGCGCTCGCGCTCCTGCTCGCCGCCGTCGGCGCGGACGAGCGCGTCGGCGGCGGCCTGGATACCGGCGACCGGCGTCCGCAGCTCGTGCGCGGCGTCCGAGACGAACGCGCGCATCCGCTGCTCCGCCGCGAGGGCCGTCGCCTCGGCGGCGAGGGCGCTGCGCTCGGCCTGCTCGAGGTCGTCGAGCATCTCGTCGAACGCGGTCGCGGTGCGGCCGAGCTCCGTCCGTGGACGGGAGGGGCGCAGCCGCCGCCCGCGGTCGCCGTGCGCGATGTCGCGGGCCACGTCGGTCATCCGCTCGAGGGGCCGGAGGGTCGCGCGGACCACGACGATCAGCGCGAGCGCGGCCAGCAGGAGGAACACGGCCGACGCGGCGAGCAGGATCCCGTTCAGCTGCGCGAGGGTGCTGCCCACCGATCCGGCCTCGCTGGTGAGCTCGAGGCGGGTGCCGTCGCTGAGGGTCGACTCGAGGGTGATCAGCTCGTCGTCGGCGGCGACGCTGCTCGAGACGACGGTGACGGCGGCGGACGCGGCTCGGGGCGGGACGGCTCCGGAGGAGGAGCTCGTGCCGGGAGGCGACGGCGGCTCTCCGAGCTGGTCGGCGGCTCCCGGGCCCAGTCGCAGCTGCTCCGGGCTCGGCCCGGCCACGACGTCCTCGCCCTCGGGGCTCGTGATCCGCACCGAGACGCCCTGCGCCGAGAGGCGGGAGGCGAGGGCGTCGTCGGCGATCGTGCCGACCAGCGCGGCGGCGGCGGAGGCACGGTCCTGCAGCCGCTCCTCGATCTGGTCGCGGAGGCGCTCGCCGAGCACCGCCTGCACCGTCGCCGAGAGGGCCAGGAGCAGAACGGCCAGCAGCGCGAGCACGGCCAGGACGGTGCGGAGGCGGAGGGAGCCGGTCCGCAGGGCGCCCGGCTGGGAGCGGCTCACGCCTCCACCCGGTAGCCGAGGCCGCGGACGGTGTGCACGAGCCGGTCGCCGTGCGCCTCCATCTTCTTGCGGAGGGAGCTGAGGTGCACCTCGACGAGGTTCGGGTCGACGTGGTCGTAGCCCCAGACCTGCGTGAGGATCTGGGTCTTGGTGAGGGTGCGGCCGCGGTTCCCGGCGAGGAAGGTGAGGAGGCGGAACTCGGTCGCGGTGAGGTCGAGGGCGACGCCGCCGCGGCGGGCGCGGCCCGACTCCGGGTCGACGACGAGGTCTCCGATCTCGACGACGGACGGGATGCGGCCGCGGCGGCGCAGCACGGCGGTCACGCGCTTGACGAGCTCGGCGAGCACGAACGGCTTCACCACGTAGTCGTCGACGCCCTCGTCGAAGCCGCGGAGGCGGTCGTCGACGGCGTCGCGGGCGGTGAGCATGATCACCGCCGCGTCGCTGCTGCGGCGGATCCGCTCGGCGAGCACGATGCCGCTCGGGCCGGGGAGCATCCAGTCGAGGATCACCAGGTCCGGAGCGAAGGTGCTCAGCTCGCGGGCGAGGTCCTCGCCGGAGACGAGACCGCGGACCGTGAAGCGCTCGCTGCGCAGCGCGGTCTCGACGGAGGAGCGGATGGCGTCGTCGTCCTCGATGAGGAGCACACGGGCGGAGGAGGGCATGTGCTCGAACCTAGGGGCCGCGGATCGGGGCGCACCCGGCGTCTGCTGTGGAGGGTCTGTTCTTAAGTCCGGCTTCAGATTCGCCTTCGAATCTGAGATGGAACCGGCCGCAACCGATCCCGAACGGGGTCGGCACCGGGCCGGAACGAGGAGACACCCATGACCGAGTCGACCACCCCCGCCGAGAAGGGCTCGAGCTTCGGGCCGCGCCGTCCGAAGAAGCGCGCCCTGACCATCGGCATCGCCGTCGGCGCACTCGGACTCGTCGCGCTCGGCTCGACCGCCGCGTTCGCCGCGACGCCGTCGAGCACGCCGACCTCCAGCGCCACCCCGCTGCACTCCACCTCGACCGACGCTCCGTCCACCGATGCGCCCGCCGAGGGCACCGCTCCCACCCCGCCCGGCCCCGGCCGGTGCGGCCCGAAGCTCGAGCCCTTCTCGGCGGGGGTGGTCGACTCGGTCATGGGTGGCTCCTCGT
>NZ_PSUB01000033.1:3608-5451 GCF_002931595.1 Rathayibacter sp. AY2B9 | reverse complement strand
TACAACGGTATGAGTGTAGTGATTATCAAGTTATCGGCTTATTAGTACCGGTCAGCTCCGACAGTCTTTAGTCCTGTCTTCCACATCCGGCCTATCAACCCAGTCGTCTGGCTGGGAGCCTCTCCCCCGAAGGGATGGAAATCTCATCTCGAAGCCGGCTTCCCGCTTAGATGCTTTCAGCGGTTATCCGTTCCGAACGTAGCTAATCAGCGGTGCTCCTGGCGGAACAACTGACACACCAGAGGTTCGTCCATCCCGGTCCTCTCGTACTAGGGATAGATCTTCTCAAATTTCCTGCGCGCGCAGCGGATAGGGACCGAACTGTCTCACGACGTTCTAAACCCAGCTCGCGTACCGCTTTAATGGGCGAACAGCCCAACCCTTGGGACCTACTCCAGCCCCAGGATGCGACGAGCCGACATCGAGGTGCCAAACCATGCCGTCGATATGGACTCTTGGGCAAGATCAGCCTGTTATCCCCGAGGTACCTTTTATCCGTTGAGCGACAGCGCTTCCACAAGCCACTGCCGGATCACTAGTCCCGACTTTCGTCCCTGCTCGACTTGTCAGTCTCACAGTCAAGCTCCCTTGTGCACTTACACTCGCCACCTGATTGCCAACCAGGTTGAGGGAACCTTTGGGCGCCTCCGTTACTCTTTGGGAGGCAACCGCCCCAGTTAAACTACCCATCAGGCACTGTCCCTGAACCCGATTAGGGTCCGAAGTTAGATATCCAGAGTGACCAGAGTGGTATTTCAACAATGACTCCACGAACACTAGCGTGCCCGCTTCAACGTCTCCCACCTATCCTACACAAGCCACACCGAACACCAATACCAAACTATAGTAAAGGTCACGGGGTCTTTCCGTCCTGCTGCGCGTAACGAGCATCTTTACTCGTAATGCAATTTCGCCGAGTTCGCGGTTGAGACAGCTGGGAAGTCGTTACGCCATTCGTGCAGGTCGGAACTTACCCGACAAGGAATTTCGCTACCTTAGGATGGTTATAGTTACCACCGCCGTTTACTGGGGCTTAAATTCTCAGCTTCGCCTTGCGGCTAACCGTTCCTCTTAACCTTCCAGCACCGGGCAGGCGTCAGTCCGTATACATCGTCTTGCGACTTAGCACGGACCTGTGTTTTTAGTAAACAGTCGCTTCCCACTGGTCTCTGCGGCCATCGAACGCTCCCGGAGCAAGTCCGTTCACGCCTCAGGCCCCCCTTCTCCCGAAGTTACGGGGGCATTTTGCCGAGTTCCTTAACCACGATTCTCTCGATCTCCTTAGTATTCTCTACCTGACCACCTGAGTCGGTTTGGGGTACGGGCAGCTAGAACCTCGCGTCGATGCTTTTCTTGGCAGCATAGGATCACCGATTTCGACTTGCGTCTACCCATCAGATCTCAGGCTATATGAACGACGGATTTGCCTATCGTTCGCCCTACATCCTTAGACCGGGACAACCATCGCCCGGCTCGGCTACCTTCCTGCGTCACACCTGTTAATACGCTAAACGCACCAGCACGGGGTCGTACGCTAGGCCCAACGCTTCACCCCGAAGGGATCCATCAAAGGGATTCAGATACTTAGCACTACTGGATTGTCTTGGGCGGTTCTTCGCCGGTACGGGAATATCAACCCGTTGTCCATCGACTACGCCTGTCGGCCTCGCCTTAGGTCCCGACTTACCCAGGGAAGATTAGCTTGACCCTGGAACCCTTGGTCTTCCGGAGGACGGGTTTCTCACCCGTCTTTCGCTACTCATGCCTGCATTCTCACTCGTGTGGCATCCACGGCTGGTTCACACCGCCGCTTCACTCGCCACACGACGCTCTCCTACCCACC
>NZ_PSUB01000033.1:2018-3511 GCF_002931595.1 Rathayibacter sp. AY2B9 | reverse complement strand
TTAATGTCAATGCCACAACTTCGGTGGCGTGCTTGAGCCCCGTTACATTGTCGGCGCGGAATCACTTGACCAGTGAGCTATTACGCACTCTTTCAAGGGTGGCTGCTTCTAAGCCAACCTCCTGGTTGTCTGTGCAACTCCACATCCTTTCCCACTTAGCACGCGCTTAGGGACCTTAGTTGGTGGTCTGGGTTGTTTCCCTCTCGACTATGAAGCTTATCCCCCACAGTCTCACTGCTGCGCTCTCACTTACCGGCATTCGGAGTTTGGCTGACGTCAGTAAGCTTTTGGGCCCCATCGGCCATCCAGTAGCTCTACCTCCGGCAAGAAACACGCAACGCTGCACCTAAATGCATTTCGGAGAGAACCAGCTATCACGAAGTTTGATTGGCCTTTCACCCCTATCCACAGCTCATCCCCTCCATTTTCAACTGAAGTGGGTTCGGTCCTCCACGACGTCTTACCGTCGCTTCAACCTGGCCATGGATAGATCACTTCGCTTCGGGTCTAGACCCTGCGACTGAATCGCCCTATTCGGACTCGCTTTCGCTACGGCTGCCCCACACGGGTTAACCTCGCCACAGAGCACTAACTCGCAGGCTCATTCTTCAAAAGGCACGCCGTCACCCCTACAAGGAGGCTCCGACGGTTTGTAAGCAAACGGTTTCAGGTACTATTTCACTCCCCTCCCGGGGTACTTTTCACCTTTCCCTCACGGTACTTGTCCGCTATCGGTCATCTGGGAGTATTTAGGCTTATCAGGTGGTCCTGACAGATTCACACGGGATTTCTCGGGCCCCGTGCTACTTGGGATACTCTTCACGCCATAACACCATTTCGACTACGGGGCTCGCACCCGCTCTGGCCAGGCGTTCAAACCTGTTCGTCTATGATGCGCTGTAACGTTCACCGGCCGGCAGACCGGAACGAAAAGTCCCACAACCCCGGCCATGCAACCCCTGCCGGGTATCACACATGACTCGGTTTAGCCTCTTCCGCGTTCGCTCGCCACTACTGACGGAATCACTGTTGTTTTCTCTTCCTGTGGGTACTGAGATGTTTCACTTCCCCACGTTCCCTCTACCCGCCCTATATATTCAGGCGGGAGTCACCAGGTCACCACAAGGGGCCTGGCGGGGTTTCCCCATTCGGAAATCCTCGGATCACAGCTCGTTTATCAGCTCCCCGAGGCTTATCGCAGATTACGACGTCCTTCTTCGGCTCCAGATGCCAAGGCATTCACCGTTTGCTCTTATGAACTTGCTAATCACATGAGTTAAGAAACTACAACTCGAAAAGTTGCAGATCCAATGATTTGCATGACCGCAGCCCGAAAGCCGCGCCATGCGAATCTTGTCGATCCACGACCGAAGCCGTGAATCTAAGATGCTCGCGTCCACTGTGTAGTTCTCAAAATACGGGCGGTATCCCTCTCCCACACACCCAGGCGTGAGAAAAGGATCCGGAGAGTCGACCCCGCCACCCGAAGGCAG
>NZ_PSUB01000033.1:0-1920 GCF_002931595.1 Rathayibacter sp. AY2B9 | reverse complement strand
ACCGGCCCGGTCCCTCAGGACCCAACAGCGTGCATGTACCCGACTCCACCGCCCCGACGCGTTCCCAACCCGAAGGCTGTACTGACGCGAGACGATCTCACCGAGCACCTAGTTCAATGTTCCACCCATGAGCTACCAGCAAAGACATTCGCTTTGATCTGGCGCCTGGAACACCCTGCGGTGTCCAGATGCTCCTTAGAAAGGAGGTGATCCAGCCGCACCTTCCGGTACGGCTACCTTGTTACGACTTAGTCCTAATCACCGATCCCACCTTCGACAGCTCCCTCCTTGCGGTTAGGCCACTGGCTTCGGGTGTTACCGACTTTCATGACTTGACGGGCGGTGTGTACAAGGCCCGGGAACGTATTCACCGCAGCGTTGCTGATCTGCGATTACTAGCGACTCCGACTTCATGAGGTCGAGTTGCAGACCTCAATCCGAACTGAGACCGGCTTTTTGGGATTCGCTCCACCTTACGGTATCGCAGCCCTTTGTACCGGCCATTGTAGCATGCGTGAAGCCCAAGACATAAGGGGCATGATGATTTGACGTCATCCCCACCTTCCTCCGAGTTGACCCCGGCAGTCTCCTATGAGTTCCCACCATGACGTGCTGGCAACATAGAACGAGGGTTGCGCTCGTTGCGGGACTTAACCCAACATCTCACGACACGAGCTGACGACAACCATGCACCACCTGTATACCGACCTTGCGGGGCAACCATTTCTGGAAGTTTCCGGTATATGTCAAGCCTTGGTAAGGTTCTTCGCGTTGCATCGAATTAATCCGCATGCTCCGCCGCTTGTGCGGGCCCCCGTCAATTCCTTTGAGTTTTAGCCTTGCGGCCGTACTCCCCAGGCGGGGAACTTAATGCGTTAGCTGCGACACGGAGACCGTGGAAAGGTCCCCACATCTAGTTCCCAACGTTTACGGCGTGGACTACCAGGGTATCTAATCCTGTTCGCTCCCCACGCTTTCGCTCCTCAGCGTCAGTAACGGCCCAGAGAACTGCCTTCGCCATCGGTGTTCCTCCTGATATCTGCGCATTCCACCGCTACACCAGGAATTCCATTCTCCCCTACCGCACTCTAGTCTGCCCGTACCCACTGCAGGCCCGAGGTTGAGCCTCGGGTTTTCACAGCAGACGCGACAAACCGCCTACGAGCTCTTTACGCCCAATAATTCCGGACAACGCTTGCACCCTACGTATTACCGCGGCTGCTGGCACGTAGTTAGCCGGTGCTTTTTCTGCAGGTACCGTCAAGCCGAAGCCCTTCTTCCCTACTAAAAGAGGTTTACAACCCGAAGGCCGTCATCCCCCACGCGGCGTTGCTGCATCAGGCTTTCGCCCATTGTGCAATATTCCCCACTGCTGCCTCCCGTAGGAGTCTGGGCCGTGTCTCAGTCCCAGTGTGGCCGGTCACCCTCTCAGGCCGGCTACCCGTCGTCGCCTTGGTGAGCCATTACCTCACCAACTAGCTGATAGGCCGCGAGTCCATCCTTGACCGAAAAACTTTCCACCCGCACCCGATGCCGGGGCAGGTCGTATCCGGTATTAGACGCCGTTTCCAGCGCTTATCCCAGAGTCAAGGGCAGGTTACTCACGTGTTACTCACCCGTTCGCCACTAATCCACCCAGCAAGCTGGGCTTCATCGTTCGACTTGCATGTGTTAAGCACGCCGCCAGCGTTCGTCCTGAGCCAGGATCAAACTCTCCGTAAAAAAATTACGACCCCCAACCCCGAAGAGAAGGAGAGTCAAGTTTGACCTCTAGCAAATAAGACATCTCTCCGACCCGAAAGCCGGAAGCTGACATCAATTTCCAAAGGAATCCCAACCCGATCCGAAGATCAAGGCCGGGGTATAAAATTGGCATTGAACATAGTGCACGCTGTTGAGTTCTCAAGAATCGGACACATC
>NZ_PSUB01000032.1:0-5470 GCF_002931595.1 Rathayibacter sp. AY2B9 | reverse complement strand
GCGTGTGTGGCGGTGCGGTTCGGGTGAGCGGGGGCGTGTGTGGCGGTGCGGTTCGGGTGAGCGGGGGCGTGTGTGGCGGTGCGGTTCGGGTGAGCGGGGTGTGAGGCGGTGCGGTTCGGGTGAGGGGGGGCGTGTTGCGGTGCGGTTCGCGTGAGCGGGGCGGGTTGCGGTGCGGTTCGCGTGAGCGGGGCGGGTTGCGGTGCGGTTCGCGTGAGCGGGGCGTGTGGCGGTGTGTATGGCGGGGTGTTGCGCCGGTGTCCTGCGCGCGCCGTCCCGAGGACGGCTGGGATGTGCGGCGTCGGCGGCGGTGATCCCTCCCTCCACAGGAGGGCCTCACGCCGGTTCTCCACGGATGTGACGATCCATCGCTTCCGTGTCGGTGGTCGCTGATTGAATACACGTATGCTGATGATCAGCGGGTCGACAGCAGCGGAGGCGGTGCTCAGCGAGGTGCGTGCTCGCGGCGACCGAGCCGCGGCGCTGGCCCGCTCGGCGTCCCCGCTGCTCCTGGCCGCGGCCGAGGAGCTGCACGCCGGGCACCGGGCCGCGCTCGAGCATCCGGAGTCGTTCGCCCGCGGCTCGGCGCCCCACGCGTCGAGCGACCTCGCCGAGCGGTCGATCCGCGCGGAGTTCGCGGTCGCCCTCGGAGTCTCCGAGCGGGTCGCCTCCCGCGAGCTCGACCACGCGCGCCTCCTCGTCGAGGACCTGCCGACCACCCGCGCCGCCCTCGCCGGGGCGCGCCTGCGGTGGGAGGCGGGCCAGGTCGTCTGCGCCGTCGCGGCCACCCTGCCTCCGGGCTCCCGCGCCGCGTTCGATACGCGGGCGGCCGAGCTCGCGGCCCGCACCACGCCGACCCAGCTGCGGCGCGCTCTGGCCCGACTGCGGGAGGAGCTCCACGAGCAGCCCCCCGCCGAGCGCCACCGACGTGCCCGCGAGGACCGCGCGGTCTGGCTGACCCCCGAGGTCGACGGCATGGCGACGCTCTGCGCCCTCCTCCCCGCCCCGGTCGCCGTGGGGGCGTACAGCCGCCTCGACCGGATCGCCCGGATCCTCCGCGACGGCGCCGAGGGGCCGGCGGGGGCGGAGTCGCCTGCCGCCACGGATGCGGGCTCCTGCGGAGCGGAGTCCAGCGGGACGACCGGAGCGGAGCCCGCCGGGACCACCGGGGCGGGCGCCGTCGATGCGATCTCCCGAGCGGGCGACGCGCGGACCCTCGCCCAGCTGCGAGCCGACGCTCTCGCCGACCTCCTCTGCGATGCGGACGTCATCGGCACGGTGCCCGACCCGGTCGGCGCCGATCGGCCCGTTCCGACCCTCGTCACCGGCGTGCGCGCCGAGGTGCGGGTCACCCTGTCGGCGAGCACCGCGTCCGGCGCCGACGACGCCTCCGCCGAGCTCGACGGCTACGGCCCGATCCCGGCAGACGTCGCCCGGAGCCTCGTCCCCGCGACCGTCACCCGCGTGCTGACCGAGCCCCGGACGGGCGCCGTCCTCTCGGTCGGGCGCACACGCCGACTGCCGCACCGCGAGCTGCGGCTCCTCCTCCAGCTCCGCGACGTGACCTGCCGCTTCCCCGGCTGCACCCGCTCCGCCGCGGGCTCCGAGGCCGACCACGTCGTCGAGTGGCGAAACGGCGGCGGCACCGACCCCGCCAACCTCGCCAGCCTCTGCGTCGCCCATCACCACGTGCGGCACGGCGACCGCTGGACCTACGTCCTCCACCCCGACGGCACCGCCGACTGGACCACCCCCACCGGCCGCCGCATCACCACGCGCCCGCCGGGCCTCGAGGCACGGCTCCGTCCAGGCCCACCGGCGACCCCGAGGTTCGAGGACCGGCCGCCGCCGTTCTGACACTGTGCCGTGCTGACACGCTGCCGTGCTGACGTGCTGACGTGCTGACGTGCTGACGTTCTGCGTTCTGCCATGCTGCCGTGCACCCCTGAGGGAATCGGCCGTCGGGCGGGTTCGGCGCATTGCGCGGGTTCGCACTGGTGATCGGGCCGTGCTGTCGCTCGGAGGCGAGTGCTCAGCGACCTACCGCCGCGCCGCTGACGCTCGGATCTGCGCCTTCGCTCGGGTTCACGCGGCCGCACCGTCGCACCACCGCCGCACCACTGCCGCTGAGGCGCGGACCGTCACCGGGGCCGCACCGTCGCCTGACGCCGTGCCGACACCAGGGCCGTGCCGCCGCCTTGCGCCATGCCGCCGTTCGGCCACCACGATGCAGCACCTCAGCACCTCAGCACCTCAGCACCTCAGCGCGCGCTGAACCTCCGTCGAGCGCCGTCGCGACGGCCCGCCGTTCGGTCAGCGCGTCTCGCGACTGCGCTGGCGCCCCGCACGGCCCCACGGCTGATCCGGCGGGGTGCGCAGTCCGGGCGCGCAGTCCGGGCGCGCCCGCGCGGTCAGTCGGCGACGCGGAGGAGCACCTCGCCCGTCGTCCCGCCCCGCGGCCGCCCCGCAGCCGCGACGCAGCCGTCCCGCAGCCGCCCCGCAGCCGCCCCGCAGCCGCGACGCAGCCGCCTCACCGCCGCGACGCTACGCCGCTAGGAAGCGGTCCGCCGTCCGCAGCGAGAGCGCCATCGTCGCGAGCGCCGGGTTCGCGATCAGCGCGCTCGGGAACACCGAGTTGTCGCACACCCAGAGGTTCGGCACGTCGAAGCTGCGGCCGTCCGCGTCGATCACGGCGTCGCCCGCGTCGGTGCCCATCCGCACGGTGCCGAGAGTGTGCGCCGTGCGCGCCATCACCCGCGTGCTCGTCGCGCCCGCCGCCTCCACGATCGCGGTCATCGTCCGGATCGCGTGCCGGTCGATCGCCTCCTCGTTGGCGCCCGCCGAGAACGTGATGCGCGCCTTCGGCACCCCGTGCTCGTCCAGCTCGTCCGTCAGTTCCAGCCGGTTGCCGTCGGCGGGCAGGCACTCCGCGTTGATCCCGACGCCAGCCGCGAAGCGGTAGCCGTCGAGCGCGTCCATCAGATCGCGGCCCCAGAGTCCCGCGCCGCGGGCGAGCGTCGTCGCGTAGGTCAGCGGCATCACTCCGAGGCTCTGGATCAGGTAGCCGCCCGCGAAGTCCGCGTCGGCCGGGCGGACGGTGTCCTCGGTGATCACCGAGGAGGGGTAGCCGCGGTAGCCGCGCATCTCGTTCTCGAAGGTGCCCCAGACCTGGGTCGCCCCGTGCGCCAGGAAGTTGCGGCCCACCTGGCCGCTGCTGTTCGCGATGCCGGTGTGCAGGAGGAGCCGGGGCGTCTCGACGCCGCCCGCGCAGAGGAACAGGGCGGAGCAGCGCTGCCGGTGCTCCACTCCGCCGCTCGTGTAGACCACGGCGCACACGCGTCCCGCGGCGTCCAGCTCGATCCCGTGCACGAACGAGTCGGCCCGGATCTCGGCACCGGCCCGCACCGCCTCCGGCAGGTAGGTCACGTCCATGCTCGTCTTCGCGCCGGTCCGGCAGCCCTGATGGCACTGGCCGCAGTTGACGCAGGAGGGCCGGCCGTCGTCCCGCGGGCCGCTGAGCACGGCGGCGGGCGCGTCGGTCGCGCGCATCCCGATCGCCGCGCAGCCGCGCAGCATCATGTCGGCCGAGGCGTTCCGCGAGAGCGGGCCCTGCAGGTAGCGGCGCGACGGGTCCCACGGGTACTCGGCCGGGCCCGCCACTCCGATCGTCGCCTCCACCTTCTCGATGTACGCGGTGAGCTCGGCGTGCTCGATCGGCCAGTCGCGGCCGACGCCGGAGTCGCTCCGGAGCCGCAGGTCGCGCGGGTCGGGGCGGGGCGTGAACGCTCCCCAGTGCAGCGTCGAGCCGCCGACCCCGCGGCCGCTGTTGTTCTGCCCGAAGGCGGTGGGGGTCTCGCCTCCGCTGAGGCGCTCCTCCATCCAGTTGATCTCGACGGCCGCCGTCTCGTCGGCGGTGTGGCCGAGCGGATCTAAGTGCGGCCCGGCCTCGAGGGCGACGACCCGCAGCCCTCGAGCGGCGAGCACCGAGAGCAGGGGCGCTCCGCCTGCCCCGGTGCCGATCACGACGGCGTCGACCGTCTCGTCGAGCGGGAAGCGGCGCATGCCGGTCGTGTTCATCGGTGACTCCTCGTCGTCGGTTCCCAGGTCTCGCGGTCGTCGGCGCCGAGCAGGCGGAAGCCCGTCACGAGCGGCAGCGTGTCGCCGCCGCTGGCGTAGCCGTCATAGCCGATCCGCGCCATCGACGCGGGGTGGGCCAGCCACTGCTTCACGAGGTCGACGCGGCAGTCCTCGAACCATGCGGTCAGCTGCTCGGCACCGAGCCCGCCGGCCGAGCCGTCGCCGGGCTCCGCGGAGCCGTCGGCGATCGCGGTGAGGCGCGCGTCCTGCTCGGCGGGGCCGAGGCCGGCGAAGCCCCGGAGGGTGTCGAGCGCCAGACCGTAGGCGATCGGGTCGGCCGGCAGGTCGGCGTTGCGCCAGCCGTCGCCCTCGCCGTTCGCGAGCTGCGTGTCCACCCGCGCGGCCAGGTCGATCCGGCCGCCCTCCTGCGGGACGACCCGGTCGGCGATCGCCCGCAGCTCCGCGAGCTGGGCGACGGTCAGGGCGCGCGGCGCGTACTCAGGGTCGTCGGCGAGCGCGCGCACGGCCAGCAGCCCGCGCACCCGCGTGGAGGTCCGGGCGGAGGCGATGGCAGCGCCGACGTCGGCCGGGACCGACGGCGCCGTGCCGGCCTCCTCCTCCCAGAACCGGCGGATCGCCGCCGCCACCTCGACCGGGCGCTCGAACGGCAGCAGGTGGCCCGCCCCGGCGAGCGTGAGCAGCCGGGCACGGGAGTAGAGGGAGCCGTTCAGGCGGCGCTGCGCGTCGGCGCCGAGGTCGCCGTCCTCACCGCCCGCGATCAGGAGCGCGGGCACGGCCCCGAGGGCGGCCTCTCCGGTGCGGTCCTCGCGGCTGCCGTGCTCGAGCCAGTCGCGCCAGCCCTCGGGGGAGTAGCGGCGCAGCTCGGCCAGCACCTCCGCGTCGGCGTCGGCGGGCAGCGGCGAGCCGACGTTCTGGTCGACGAACTCGCGCGCCTGCGCCTCGTCGAGGTGCCCGTCGTCGACCCAGCCGAGCATGGTCGAGCGGCGCTCCTCCTCCATCGGCTCGGGCGAGAGCGGCGACCCGGCGAGGAGCACGACGCCCGCGAGCCCGAACAGGCCCGAGCGGCCGGTGACCGTGCGGGAGGCCACGAGCGAGGCGATCTTCCCGCCCATGCTGTGCCCGAGGAGCAGCCAGCGGGAGGAGCCGTGCTCGCGGATCCGGCGGATCGTGGCAGCGGTCATCTCCTCGAGCGAGGTCCCGGATCCACCGGGCAGGTCGAGCGCGACGAGGTCCGCGACGTCGGCGAGCTCGCGGCCGAGCGCGTCGAAGGCGCGGCCGTCGAGCCCGATACCGGGCAGGGCGAAGAGGGTGGGGCGGGGGCTGGTGGACACGGGCGTCCTGTCGGATCGGCCGCGCCACGGCGGTGGGGAGCGGG
>NZ_PSUB01000031.1:0-5909 GCF_002931595.1 Rathayibacter sp. AY2B9 | reverse complement strand
TGACGCGGCCCTCCGACCCCGCCCCCGTCCGACCCTTCACAGCAGGAGACCACCCATGCGCAGACGATTCATCCCCCTCGCCGCCGTCCTGGCGTCGACCGCCGCCCTCACCGGCTGCAGCGGCTTCGGCGGAGGAGGCGACGGTTCGGCCGACGCCGACTCGATCACCTTCACCACCTGGGCCAGCGAGTCCGAGCAGGCGGCCTTCGAGTCGCTGATCACCGACTTCGAGGCCGAGCACGAGGGGGCGAGCGTCGAGCTCAACGTCGTGCCCTACGACCAGATGTTCAGCAACATCGACGCGCAGCTGTCGTCGGGCGAGGCCCCCGACGTGTTCCGCGTCGACTACGGCAACCTCGGCGTCTACTCCAGCCAGGAGCAGCTGCTCGACCTGACCGACCGGATCGACGACTTCGACTCCTTCACGCCCGCGTTCCAGGAGGCCGTCTCGTTCGAGGGGAAGCCCTACGGCGTCCCGCACCAGACCGACGTGTCGGCGCTGCTGGTGAACACGCAGCTGCTCGCGGCGGCCGGCATCACCGATGTGCCGACCACCGCCGACGAGGCGTGGACCTGGGAGGAGTTCGCCGACGCCTCCGCGAAGCTGCGCGCGAGCCTGCCCGCCGAGCAGTACCCGTTCGTCTACAACTGGCAGCTCGGCGGCACGCCCCGCTGGCTGAGCTGGCTGTTCGAGGCCGACGGCACGCTCCTGGAGGAGGACGGCACCACTCCGGCGATCGACTCCGCCGCCGGCGCGAAGGCGCTGGACTTCACGAAGAGCTTCTTCGACAACGACTGGGTCCCGCCGACCAGCTCGGTGAAGTCCGCCACCTACGCCGACTCCTTCTTCACGGAGCAGACCGCGGCGATGGCGTTCGCCGGGTCCTTCCTCGTGCCGGACATCGACGACCTCGCCGACTTCGAGTGGACCGCCACGCCGATGCCCGTCGACGAGCGCGGCGCGACCGACCTCGGCGGCAACGCCCTCGTCGCCACGGCCGACACCGACAACCCCGAGCTCGCGACCGAGTTCCTCTCGTTCATGACGCAGGCCGACACCATGGCCGAGTTCTGCGCGGCGACGAACGAGCTGCCCACCCGGTCCGACATCGACCCCGCGTCGATCGACTTCGCGGTGCGCCCGGACGTGATGCCCGTGTTCGTCGAGCAGGCCGCGACGATCACCCCGCGGGACGTGCAGCAGCTCACCTCGCCGTTCCTCGCGAAGATCTCCGTCGCGATGCAGGACCAGCTCGAGGAGGCGTTCGTCGGCGGACGCAGCACCGAGGAGACCCTCTCCGGCCTCGACGCGGCCATCCAGCAGGCGACCAGCTGATGACCGCCACCACCCTCCGCGGCCGGGCGGGCTCCTCCGCCCGGCCGCGGTCGGCCCGCAGGCGCGAGGCCCTCGCCGGCTTCGGCTTCGTCGGCCCGAACCTGCTCCTGATGGCGCTGTTCCTGTTCGTGCCGATCCTCTGGGCGATCCAGCTCTCGTTCCAGGAGTCGCGCGGCTTCGGCACGCCCGAGTGGGTCGGCTTCGCGAACTACCTGCGGATGGGCGCCGACCCGGTGTTCTGGCAGAGCCTGGGCAACACGCTCCTCTTCACCGCGGTCACCGTGCCGCTCGAGCTCGCCGGCGGCCTCGGCCTGGCCGTGCTGCTCAACTCCGTCCTGCCCGCGCGCGGGATCTTCCGCACGGTGATCGTGCTGCCCCTGGTGATCTCGGGCGTCGCCTCCGGGATGATCGCGGTCACGATCTTCAGCGAGTCCTCGGGCATCGTGAACAAGGTGCTGAGCTCGCTGGGCGCCTCGCCGGTCGCGTGGCAGTCGGACGGCTCCGCGGCGATGATCTCGGTGATGCTGACCGCGGTGTGGCTGCGGATCGGCTTCAACATGGTGATCTACCTGGCGGGCCTGCAGAGCGTCTCGCCCGAGCTCTACGAGGCCGCCCGGATCGACGGAGCGACGCGCTGGCAGCAGTTCCGCGCACTGACGGTGCCGCTGGTCGGCCCGTCCACCTTCTTCCTGCTGATCATGAACGTGATCGCCTCGTTCCAGGTCTTCGACATCGTCTTCGTGATGACGGGCGGCGGCCCCGGCTTCTCCACGTCGGTGCTCGGCACCTACGCGTACCGCAACGGCTTCCAGGTCCGCGAGCAGGGCTACGGCGCCGCGCTCGGCGTCGTCATCCTGCTGGTCTCCCTCGCCTTCACCTACCTGCAGTGGCGCACGAGCCGCACGCGCGACCTCGTCGACTAGGAGCCCTCATGTCGTCCTCCACCGTCACCACGCCCGCCGCGGTCGCCGCGGCCACCGCCCGCGAGACCCCGCGCCGGCGTCCCTCCCGCCGCGACGGCTCCCGCTCCGGACTCGTCGTCCGCCTCGTCGTCGCGATCGTCGCCTCGGCGGTCGTGTTCTTCCCGCTGTACTGGATGCTCGTCATCGCCTTCTCGCCGCGCGGCGAGGTGTTCGCGCCCGGCCCGCCCCGCTTCTGGCCGAGCGAGATCTCGTTCGAGAACTTCGCGACGGTGTTCGCGCGCTTCCCCGTGGGCGAGTGGTTCGTCAACTCGGTCGTGATCGGGGTGTTCGTCACGGTGTTCACCGTCGTGGTGAACCTGCTGGCCGGCTGGGGCTTCGCGCGGCTGCGCTTCCCGGGGCGGAACCTGCTGTTCCTGCTCGCACTGGCCACGATGATGATCCCGGTGCAGGCGATCATGGTCGCGCAGTTCAAGCTCGTGACCGGACTGCAGATCTACGGCACCTACTGGTCGGTGATCCTGCCCGGAGCAGCGGCGGCCTTCGGGATCTTCCTCGCCCGGCAGTTCTTCCTCTCCATCCCGGAGGAGCTGATCGAGGCGGCGCGGATCGACGGCGCCGGCCACCTGCGGGTGTTCCTGCAGATCGTGCTGCCGCTCTCGAAGCCGCTGATCGCCGTCCTGATCCTGCTGACTCTGCTCGGCAGCTGGAACGACTTCGCCTGGCCGCTGATCGCCCTGAAGGACAACGAGCTGTTCACGCTGCCGATCGGCCTGCTCTACCTCAAGGGCCAGTCGACGCCGGACTACAGCGCGAGCATGGCGCTGGCGCTTGTGTCGGTGCTGCCGATGGTGCTGCTGTTCCTGTGCTTCCAGCGCTACTTCGTGCAGGGGTTCGCGCGCAGCGGCATCCGGTGAGGTCGGGCGGCGGCACGGGCGGGGGCACGGGCGGCGGCACGGGTGGCGGCACGGGTGGCGTGGAGCGGTCGCCGCGGCGGGACGCTCCTGACCGGACGGGGCAGGAGAGGACAGGGCAGTGCAGGAGAGGACAGGGCACGGGTGGCGTGAAGCGGTCGCCGCGGCGGGACGCTCCTGACCGGACGGGGCAGGAGAGGACAGGGCAGGGCAGGAGAGGACCGACGGACGCGGCGGGCGGCGGAGAGCGTGAACCACGTGGAACTCGTCCGGTCGTGATCTTCCGAGTTCGACGGCTCTCCTGCGTGGCGGGGGCGTCCGCCAGCCGGAGCGGGACGGGCGCGGACCGGGACGCGGCGGACCGGGACGCGGGGGCCGACGCCCAGAAGCGCCGAAGCGCGACGGGACACGGGGCTTGGGGCTCGGGACTCGAAGCTCGAAGCTCGAAGCTCGAAGCTCGAAGCTCGAAGCTCGAAGCTCGAAGCTCGAAGCTCGGAGCCCCGGCACACGGGGTTCGGGGCTCGACGAAGCGCGAACGTGCCGCCGGACCTCGCGGCGCCGGAGGTGCGAGAGCGCGAGGGCGCCTAGGCGTGTCCAGGCACGGCGATTCACCGCCTCGCGTGCGACGGAGTGTCGAATCGCCCGGCATGTCGGGCTGCGGATCAGAACGGCGGAGACGCGTCCACGAACCGCGGCCGCGTCGGCGACAGCACCGCGGGCGACGCCCGAGGTGACGACGGTCGCGACGACCACAACAGCGAGGACGAAGATCGTGGCGGCTGCGGCTGCGGCTGCGGCTGCGGCTGCGGCTGCGGCTGCGGCTGCGGCTGCGGCTGCGGCTCGGGCTTCGACTTCAGCTGCGGCTGCGGCTGCGGCTCCGGCTCCGGCTCCGGCTCCGGTTCTTGCGCCGACTGCGGCGTCGGTCGTCGCGTGGGCGGCAGCGGAGCCCCGGGCAGCGCCCGCGGTCGGTCGGTGATCCGACGGCCGGTGGGGGTCGTCCAGACGACGGTGCCGTCCGGATGGAGGGCGTAGGTCCAGCGGTCGCCGTGGCGGACGTGGTGGTGCGCGACGCAGAGCGAGGCCAGGTTGCCGAGGGCGGTCTCGCCTCCGTTCCGCCATTCGAGGGTGTGATCGGCCTCGGCCGTCGAGGACGAGCGGGTGCAGCCGGGGAACCGGCAGGTCCGGTCGCGCAGCTGCAGCTGGAGGCGCATCCGAGGGGGCGGGACGCGGAGGGTCCTGCCGACCGACGTCACCACTCCCGTGTCCGGATCGGTCAGCACCCGCGTGAAGGTGGCCGCCGTGCGCACGAGCTCCCGGGCGACGTCGGCGGGGACGAGACCGTAGCCGTCGAGTTCGGCCGGCGCGTCGTCGAGGCCGACCGCGGTGCTGGCGGCGAGGGTGAGGCGCACGTCGGCGCGGACTCCGGAGACCGAGGCGGGGCTTCCGAGTACAGAGGCGGGGATTCCGCTCGCTCCTTCGCCAGAGGATCCGTCGCCCGAGGATCCGTCTGCGGAGATGTCGCCGTCGATGAGCAGATCGACGAGTGCGTCGGCCCGCAGCTGCGCGAGCGTCCGGCCGTCGCCGAGGGAGATGTCAGCGTCTCCACCGGCGCTGCCACCCGTCTCCGCGCCGAGCACGGCACCAGCACGCGCACCAGCACCAGCACCAGCACCAGCGTCCGTTCCAGCACCGACTGCTACCCGGGCATCGCCACGGGCACCAGCACCGCTCTGTGCAGTCGCAGTCGCACTCGCACTCGCACTCGCACCTGCACCTGCACCTGCACCTGCACCTGCACCTGCACCGAGCCCGATCCTCGCCGCGTCCGCCCCGTCGCGGAGCGAGCGGGCGATCCGGTCGAGACGGTTGTAGGCGCCGACCGCGACCGGGGCCGGCAGCAGGGCGCAGAGCGTGGCCATGCCGTCGGCCTCGGCGCCGAGCCACACGCTGCGGTCCTCGCGGGCGCGGGTGTGGCGCTCGGTGAACGGCTGCTCGTGCAGCTCGTCGCGCAGCCGCGCCACGGTCCGGCGGAGCTGGGTGGGCGTCTGCGAGAGCGCCGCGGTGGCCGCCCGCTCGTCGAAGGACGCGCGCGACGGAGCGGGGAGGGTCGCGGCGGCGGCGCAGACGACCTCGCCGGCCTCCCAGAGGATCCGGGCCTCGGCCAGGAGGGTGCGGGTCGCCGGGAGGTCCTCGATGAGGAGCCGAGCGTGCTCGAGACGCCGAGACGCCACGCGCTCCGACATCCCGAGCGCCGTCGCGAACTCGGCTCGGATCGAGCGCTCCACGAGGTCTCCCGCCTCGCTCCGGGAGAGACGACTCCCCCGCGCGAACGACTCCGGCACGAGCAGCGCTGCCCGGTACGCCGTGTGCAGGGCGACGGCCCCCGCGAGCAGCACCGGCGCCGAGGAGCGGGCGAGCCCCGCCGCGAGACCGGCGAGCGCGCGCACCGCGTCGAGCGTCTGCGCCGTCTCGCCCGCGCGCACCGCCTCGACCGCCTGCGCCGCGTCACCCGAACTTCTCATACGTGTATTGAATCAGCGACCACCGACATCGGGCCGGGGCCCGTGACCAGGATCGGGACAACGGAGCCGGTACCCCGCCTGTGGAGGGAGGACCGGCGGCGAGCGCGGGCTCGCACACCGCTGTCCGCGCGATTCCTGAGCCGAGCCACCAGCCCGCGCCGCCCGCCCCGCTCGAACCCGTCCGCTCGAACCGGGGCCGCTCGAACCCACCCCAACC
>NZ_PSUB01000030.1:0-6003 GCF_002931595.1 Rathayibacter sp. AY2B9 | reverse complement strand
GGAGGGCGTCGTCTCGGGCAGGCCGACCACCGCAGGCGACTCCACCTTCACGGTGAGCGCGCGGAACGCGTACGGCACCACGGCCGGCGTCCGCCCGTTGACTTCCCAGGTGCGCGGCCGTGCTCGCGGGTGCGGGGGCGCTCGCCGGCTCGCGCTCCGTCCTCCTCCGGCTCCCGCTCCGTTCTCCTCCGGCTTCCGCGACTGTCCAGGAGTTGTCGCACTCGAGCTCGAGTGCGACGACTTCTGCGCACTCGGCGACGACCGCTGGGACAGGCCCGGCGGCTCCGCGACCACGCGGAAGCGGCCGTACTGGAGCGCGAGCACGGCGACTTCGGAGCAGTGGCGACCGGCTCGAGTCTGCGGGTCCGCGAGTGCTCAGGAGTCGTCGCAGTCGACGCCGAGTGCGACAAGTTCTGGACGGTGGGGGAGGCTCCGGGGTGAGGGCTCGCGAGTGCTCAAGAGTTGTCGCAGTCGACGCCGAGTGCGACGACTTCTGGACAGTGGGGGGAGAGGCTTCGGGGTGAGGGCTCGCGAGTGCTCGGGAGTCGTCGCGGTCGCGGCTGAGTGCGACGACTTCTGGACGGTGGGCGGCGTCCGAGCGGCGTCAGGGACCCCGGCAGCACCCGTCAGGGACCCCGGCGGCACGCATCCGGGGCCCCGGCGGCACGCGTCGCGCCCGGCGCCCGCGACCTAGGGTGAGGGCATGCATCCGCTCGACGCCAAGGACCCGCTCGCGCACTGCCCGGAGCTGTTCGTCCGCACCCCCGAGGTCCGCTCCTACCTCGACGGCAACTCGCTCGGCCGGCCGCTGCGCGCGAGCGTCGCCCGGCTCGCGCGGTTCGCGGAGGAGGAGTGGGGCGGCCGCCTCATCCGCGGCTGGGAGGAGGGCTGGCTCGACATGCCGCTCGAGGTCGGCGACGCCCTCGGCTCCGCGGTGCTGGGAGCCGCGGCCGGGCAGACGGTCGTCGCCGACTCCACGACCGTCCTGCTCTACAAGCTCGCCCGCGCGGCGATCGCCCGCCAGGCGGAGCAGGGGCGCGACGAGATCGTCGTGGACACCGACAACTTCCCCACCGACCGGTACGTGCTGGAGGGCATCGCGGCCGAGACCGGCAGCACGCTCCGCTGGATCGACTCCGACCCCGGGAGCGGCGTCGGCCCCGACGACCTCGCCCCGGTGCTCGGCGAGCGGACGGCGCTGGTGCTGCTCAGCCACGTCGCGTACCGCTCGGGGTTCCTCGCCGACGCCGCGGCGATCACCGCCCAGGCGCACGAGGCCGGCGCGCTCGTGCTCTGGGACGCCTCCCACTCCGTCGGCTCGGTGCCGCTCGAGCTCGACGCGTGGGGCGCGGACCTCGCGGTCGGCTGCTCCTACAAGTACCTCAACGGAGGCCCGGGGGCGCCCGCGTGGGCGTACGTCGCCTCCCGGCACCAGGGCTCGCTCGCGCAGCCGGTGCAGGGCTGGATGGGCGTCGCCGACATGTTCGAGATGGGACCCGGCTACCGTCCGGCCGAGGGGATGCGGCGCTTCCTCAGCGGCACCCCGCCGATCACGGGGATGCTCGCGATGCAGGACATGATCGCGCTGATCGCCTCGGTGGGCATGCCCGCGGTGCGCGCGAAATCGGAGGCGATGACGGCGTATGCGCTGGAGCTGGCCGACGCGTGGCTGGTGCCGCGCGGGGTGCGGGTGGCGACTCCGCTCGACCCCGCCCGGCGCGGCTCGCACGTGACGATCGCGCACGAGTCGTTCGCCGGCCTGGTCCCGCGGCTGCAGGCGGAGGGGATCGTGCCGGACTTCCGCCGACCCGACGGCATCCGGATCGGCCTCTCGCCGCTGTCGACCACCTTCGCCGAGCTGGAGCTGGGCATGGCGGCCATCAGGGACGCGCTGGACTGAGCGGGCCGGGGCTCGGCGAGGCGGCTGTTCCCGGCCCCACCCCTGGCCTCACCGCGCGTCGCGCGTCCGGCGGGTGCTCTCCTTCTGCAGGGCCTCGACGAGCTCCGCCTTCGTCATGCGCGAGCGGCCGGAGACGTCCAGGCGCTTGGCGAGGTCCATCAGGTGCGCCTTGGTCGCGTTCGCGTCCACTCCGCCCGCCGTCTCGTCCCCGGGGGAGCGGCCGTGGCCCTCGGCGCGGGAGTCGGAGGGGCCGCTCTCGGCCTTGCGCTCCCAGTGGTCGCCGACCTTCTCGTACTCGTGCTTCAGCGCGGCGAAGGCCGTGCGGTGGGCGCGCTCACCGTCGCCGTAGCTGTCGACGGCCGAGTCGTGCGCGGCCGACCAGAGCTTCTGCGCGTGCTCGTCGGAGCGCTCGATGGTGGACGGGATCTGTTCCTCGCGGGGCATGGCGGCCTCCCTCTCGTCCTCCGACGCTACGTCGGGTCGGAGGCGCCGGTCACCCCGTTGACGAGCGCTCGGCGGGCGCCTCCGTCCCCGGAGCGCACTCGGGAGGCCGCTGCCGGTGTTCTCACCGGGCCGACGCCGATGATGGGGCGATGTTCATCCCGACCAGAGCCGCCGGTCTCGAGGCGCTCGACGACTTCGTCGCCCGCGCGGGCTCCGCCTACGCCCGCGACCGCAACCACGACCTCGGACCATCCCGGGACAACGTCTCCGGGCTCTCGCCCTACCTCCGCCACCGCCTCGTCACCGAGCGGGAGGTCGTCGCCGCGGTCCTCGCGCGCCACCGGCTGACCGCCGCGGAGAAGTTCGTCCAGGAGGTGTTCTGGCGCACCTACTGGAAGGGCTGGCTCGAGCAGAACCCGGACGTCTGGCGCCGCTACCGCCGCGAGGTGGCGGACTCCTCCGCGGGCGATCCTCCGCCCGGGTACCTCGACGCGATCGGCGGACACAGCGGCATCGACGCGATGGACGCGTGGGTGAGCGAGCTCGTCGAGACCGGGTACCTCCACAACCACACCCGCATGTGGTTCGCGAGCATCTGGATCTTCACCCTCGGACTGCCCTGGCAGCTCGGCGCCGACTTCTTCTACCGGCACCTGCTCGACGGCGACGCCGCGTCCAACTCCCTGTCGTGGCGATGGGTCGCCGGCCTGCAGACTCCGGGCAAGACCTACCTCGCCTCCGCGTCCAACATCGCCCGCTACACGGAGGGGCGCTTCTCGCCGAGCGGCCTCGCCACCACAGCCCCCGCGCTGACGGAGGAGCCCTTCCCGCCGCGGGCACCGCTCGAGCAGGACGACGTCGTGGGGACCGTCGGCGCCCGCCCCGGCCTCCTGCTGCACGAGGAGGACCTCGAGGCGGAGAGCCTGCTCGCCGAGCAGCCGGGTCTGGCCGAGCGCCTCGTCGCGTGCGCCGTCGCCGGGGACGCGGGCGGGCGCTCGCCGTCCGGAGTCTCCGACGCGGTCGCCGCCTTCACCGCCGCGGCGCTCGCCGACGCCGCCGAGCGCACTTCCGACTCCAGCGGTCGGCCGGCGCGGGTGCTGGCGGACGCGCGTGCCGCGACGGTCGTCGACTGGGCGGTCTCCGAGCGGATCGACACCGTGGTCGTTCCGTACGCGCCGGTCGGGCCCGTCGGAGAGCGGGTGGAGGCGCTCCGCTCGGCTCTCGCCGACGAGGGGGTCGCGCTCGTCACCGTGCGCCGCCGCTGGGACGGTGCGGCGTGGCCGTCGGCGTCGCGGGGGTTCTTCCCGTTCCGGAAGCGGATCCCGGCGCTGGTGCGCGACCTCGTCGAGCCCGCCGACGCGGCCCGCCTGTTCTGAGTGGCGTTCCGAGAGCCGCGTCCCGCGAGCTGCGTCCTGTGGGCCGCGTCCCGCGACCCACGTCCTGTGAGCCCCGTCCCGCGGAACCTGTCTGGTCCCGCGGGGCGGGTGCCGCTCAGCCGAGCAGGCGGTCGCGGAGGAAGTCGCTCGCGAAGCGGCCCGAGGGGTCCCACTCGGAGCGGAGGGTGCGCCACTCCTCGAGGTGCGGGTAGAGCGGCGCGATCTCGTCGGCTCCGGCGAGGAAGTGCTTGCCCCAGTGCGGCCGGGCCCCGAGCGGCAGCAGCGCGCCCTCGACGGCGGGGAGCACGGCGTCGACGCCGGCGCGGTCCTTCTTGAAGGTGAAGTGCACGCCGACGCTGTCGCGGCCTCCGGCGGGGGAGAGCCACTGGTCGTCGCCCGCCATGGTCCGCAGCTCCGTGATGAGCAGGACGTCGTCGATCCGCTCGCCGATCGCGCGCAGCGCCACGATCGCCTCGCGGACGTTCGCGCGCGGCACCATGTACTCGCTCTGGATCTCGTCGCCCGCGCTCGGCTCGCGGTCGAGGCGGAAGTGCGGCAGGCGCTCGGACCACGGTCCGACGGAGCCGCCGAACGGGTTCAGGTTGGAGTCGACACCCTCCGAGACGGCGAAGAGGCTCGCGGAGGCGGCGACCGCGCCCAGGTGCGTCGCGTCGACGTCGGCGACGGATCCCGCCGCCACCTTGGTCTTCAGCCACAGTTGCTCCACCGTCGGCGAGGACCAGTGGGTCATGAGGCTGACGCTGTAGGCGGAGGAGGTGATCGCGTCGAAGTCGTCGAGCACGCGCTCCCAGGGCAGGTCGACGAACGCGTCCTGGCGGACGTCGAAGGTCGGCTGGATGTCGAGGGTCACGCGGGTGACGATGCCGAAGGCGCCGAGGCCGACGACGACGCCCTCGAAGCCCGGCTCCCCGCGGCGGATCGTGCGCAGCGAGCCGTCGGCGGTGACGAGCTCGAGCGCCGAGACGGCGGAGGAGAGGTTCGCGTTGCGGTCGCCCGAGCCGTGGGTGCCGGTCGCGATGGCGCCGGCGACCGAGATGTGCGGGAGCGAGCCCATGTTGTGCAGGGCGTAGCCGTTGCTGTGCAGGTGCGCGGCGACGACGCCGTAGCGGGTGGCGCCGCCGACGGTGACGGTGCTCGCCTCGGCGTCGATCACGGGGTCGGAGGCCAGGCGCCCCAGGTGCAGCAGTGCGCCGGGGGTGTCGGGCAGGGAGTTGAAGGAGTGGCGGCTGCCGAGGGCGCGGACGCGCTCGTTCTCGCGGACGAGGCGCTGCACCTCCTCGACGGACTCCGGCTCGATGATGGCGGCGGCGCGGTACTCGTAGGTGCCCGCCCAGTTGCTCCGTGAGGTCATGGGTCCATTCTGCCGGGTGCGCGGGGGATTTGTTGTTGGTTGCAACGAATGGCCCGGTGGTGCACGGGGACACCGCAGGACGGAACGGCGTGGATATTGTTCGAGGCGCGCTCCGGGCCTCTGACGGGGAGGACGGCGATGACCGCGCGCAGACGACCCCGCTCGGATCTGTTCCGGGTGTGCGTGCGCCTCCTGGTCACGATCGTGGTGGTGCTGCTCGTCCTGGCGACGGGGACGCTCGCTCCGGGCGACGGGGCCGTCGATGCGACGGCGACCCTCGTTCCGGTCCATCTGCTCGGCCGGCCGCTCTCCACCGCCCTCTCCGTGGGCTGGAGCGCCGCCTCCTCCTCGCGCCTCGACGAGCAGGCGCGGCGGAGCACCGCCGAGGAGGAGGCGCGCGGCGAGCGGCGCCTCCTCTCGCGGATGCTGGGGGCGACCGGGGCGACCAGCACGACGCTGTCGGCGGCGGTGCCGGCGATCGTGGTCACGGTGGCGATCGCGGTCACGGTGGCGATCGCGCAGAGGACGGAGTTCCGCAGCGAGCCCCTCTCCCTCGCCGCCGCCCTGCTCGCCGTCGCGAGCTCGTGGGTGCTGATGGTCTTCTCGGTCGCACAGGCCTGCCTGCGCCTCGAGTCGCGGTCGCCCCGGCGGTCGCAGGTGCGCTTCGCCTTCGAGGAGGCGCCGCACTTCAGTGACGACGCGACCCTCGCGCTCCTGCTGTCCACGACGGCGGCCACGGTCTCGGCCGAGATCCGCTCGAGAGAGGGCTGGCGCCTGGTGCGCGCGAACGTCGTCATCGCGTCCGCCTTCGACTCGGTCGTCATCGCGATGACGGTGTCACTGCTGTTCGGCGGACTCGCGGCCTGAGACGGCGGGAGCGGAGCGTCCGCGGGGCCGGGGGCGGTGGGGTC
>NZ_PSUB01000003.1:0-219910 GCF_002931595.1 Rathayibacter sp. AY2B9 | reverse complement strand
CCGGGGCGTCGGTGCGGGGGGAACGGGTCAGACGACGCGCGGGTCGGACTCCTGGGTGTCGTCCTCGGGGATGTGGACGTCCTGGACGGTCACGTTGATCTCGGCGACCTCCATGCCGGCGATGTGCTGGATGGCGTCGGCGACGGCGGAGCGCACGTCCTCGGCGACCTTCTGCAGCGGCGCGGGGTACTCGGCGACGATGGTGATGTCGGCGGCGACCTGGCGCTCGCCGACCTCGACCTTGACGCCCTGGCCGCGGTCGTCGTTGCCGATCGCGCTGCGGATGGCGCCGATCGCTCGGGCCGCTCCTCCGCCGAGGGCGTGGACGCCCGGGACCTCGCGCGCGGCGATGCCGGCGACCTTGGCGATGACGCCGTCCTCGATCACGGTGCGTCCGGATCCGGTGCTGGTCTGACGGGTGGTGGTCGCGGTGGTCTCGGCCATGGTCTCCTCTTTCGCTCGGGGCCCGATCGCTCGATCAGGCGGGGTATGCAGGTAGGACGCTCCGTCGACGCCGAACGTCACGGTCGGATCCGCCCCGCCCAGGCAACTGCCAGAGAGGCGGGCCCGGCCGGGCCGGTCCTCTCAGGAACGCGGTCGACGCCCGTCGATTCGCCCTCGGCCCGGTGCTGTGGTGGCATGGAGCCGTGACCGACGCGACCGCCCCGCAGGCGCCCCTCCTCGATCGGACGGCCGCGCGCATGCGCCCGCGCGCCCTGCTCGTCCTGGCCCTGATCGGCGCGGTCGGCGGGACCCTGTCGGGCGCGTTCGGCGTCGGCGGCGGGATCGTGATGGTGCCGATGCTGATCGCGTGGGCCGGGATGGACCAGCGCCGCGCCTCCGCCACCTCGCTGCTCGCGATCGCTCCGACCTCGGTCGCCGGAGCGTTCGGCTACGCCCTCGCCGGCCAGGTCGCCTGGGTCCCGGCGGCGGTGATCGCGGCTGCGGCGATGCTCGGGGCGGTGGCCGGATCCTGGCTGCTCGCGCGGCTGCCTCTGGGCGTGCTGCGCTGGATGTTCGTGGCGCTGCTCGTGGCCGCGGCGGTGCGGATGGCCGTGTTCGGCTCGAACGACACCGGCGACGTCGCCGAGGGCTGGGGCGTGTGGCCCGGATTCGCGGGGCTCGGCATCGGGATGGGCGTCGCTTCCGGCCTCTTCGGCATCGGCGGCGGAGCGATCGCCGTGCCGGTCCTGGTCGGCGCCTTCGGGCTCGCGGACCTCCTGGCCAAGGGCACCTCGCTCGCCGCGATGATCCCCACGGCGGTCACCGGCTCGATCGCGAACGCCCGGCGCGGCCTGCTCGACGTGCGCGCGGGCCTCGTGGTCGGGCTCACCGCGACGGCGTTCTCCTTCGCCGGAGTGGCGCTCTCCTTCCTCCTGCCGCGCGCGTGTCCGGGATCCTCTTCGCGGTCCTCCTCCTGCTCGCCGCGGTGCAGCTCGCCCTCCGCGGGCGGCGCCGCTGAGCCCTGCACGACGCGGAACCCCGCCGTCAACGCCCTGTCCGATCCGTCGCAGACGCTCGTAGCGTCGTCGCGATCGGGCGCGGGCCCGGAGGGGCGGGAGCACGATGGAGCAGCAGCAGCGCGAGCAGCAGGGCCGGCAGCAGCGGCGAGGGGGCGGCGCGAGCCTGCACCGGGACGTCGCACCCGGGGTGCACCGGCTCGAGCACGCCTGGACGAACCTCTACCTGATCGAGGAGGCGGGTCGGTTGACCGTCGTCGACGCCGGTCTCCCGAGGACGTGGCCGCACCTGGTCCGCGCGCTGGAGGTGCTCGGCCGCTCGCTCGGCGACATCGACGCCCTCGTGCTGACCCACGCGCACTTCGACCACCTCGGCGTCGCCCGCAGCCTCGTCCGGCGGGGCGTCCCCGTGCACCTGCACGCGGCCGACGAGCCGCTCGCCGCGCAGCCCTACTCCTACCGCCGCCAGCGCACCCCGTTCGTGTACCCGCTGCTGCACCCCTCCGCGATCCCGGTGCTCGGAGCGATGGCCCGTGCGGGCGCGCTCGCGGTGCCGCCCGTGCACGGGACCCTGCCGCTGACCGCCGGAGCGGTGCTCGACGTGCCCGGATCGCCCCGCGTGCTCGCGACTCCGGGGCACACCGACGGGCACGTCTCGCTGCACCTGCCCGAGCGCGACGCGGTGATCGACGGAGACGCCCTGGTCACGCTCGACCCCTACTCCGCGCGCACCGGCCCGCACCTGGTCGCGCGCGCCGCGACCGCCGACACGGCGCAGTCCCTCGACTCGCTGCGGGTCCTCGCCGGGACCGGGGCGCGGACACTCCTGCCCGGCCACGGCGCGCCCTGGCGCCTGGGCGTCGCGGCGGCGGCCGAACTCGCGGCGCGGACGCCGATCGCCTAGGGCGCGCCGCCGCAGGCCGCTCAGAGGCCGGTGGCCTGCCTCCCCGGCCGACCCGGTCCCGCAGCCGTGACACCATCGGAGGTGATGTCGATCCCCGGTCCCGCATGAGCGCGGTCAGCTACCAGGCCGCGTCGATCCCCCTCCGCCTGGCCAGCGCCGGCATGGTCGTCGCCCTCCCCGTCCTCGCCGTCGAGCGTCTCGGCGACGTCGCGCTCGGCGGTGCCCTGACCGGAGCGGCGCTCTTCCCCGCCGTGATCGCCGCGCCGCTGGTCGGCACGGTGCTCGACCGGGTCCGCCGCCCCCGCCGGCTCCTGGTCGGCGCCGCGCTCACGACCGCCGTCGCCTTCGCGGTCGCCGCCTTCCTCGGCGAGGTGCCGACGCCGCTCATCGTGGTGCTGCTGCTCCTCGCGGGGCTCGCGACGCCCGTCTACATGGGCGGCATGTCGAGCTTCGTCACGAGCGCCATCCCGGAGCCGCGCCGCGCCTACGCGCAGGACTCGCTCTCGTACACGGTCGCCTCGATCAGCGGGCCGGCGATCGTGGGCCTCGCGGTCGGAGTCGGGGGAGCGCGGACCGCGATGCTCGCCATGGCGGTCCTCGCCCTCATCGGCGTCGTCGGGTCGCTCGGCCTCGCCATGGAGGCCCGTCCGGCGCCGACCGTCGGCGTGCTGCGGACGATCGTCGCGGGCGTCACCCACCTCGTGCGGCACCGTCCGATCGCGGTGGTCACCTCGGCGGGCACCCTCAGCCAGGTCGCGGGCGGAGCGGCGGGAGTCGCGGCGATCAGCCTCTCTGTGGAGCGGCTGGGCAGCACCGACGCCGCCGCGTGGATCCTGACCGCCTTCGCCGTGGGCGGCCTGCTCGGCGCCCTCGCCGTGGCGGCCCGCCGCTGGACCCGCCGTCCGCCGGCGTGGACCATGGGCGCCGCCTACATCGCGACCGGCGCCGTCCTCCTGGTCGCCGTTCCCGACCTGGGCGTCGTCGTGGCGATCGCCGCCTTCGCGGTCGCGGGCGTCTTCACGGCCCCCTCGAACGCGGCGATGCTGCTGCTGCGCGACGAGGAGAGCCCCGCCACCGTCCGCTCGCAGGTGTTCACGATCGGCGCGGGGCTGCGCTCCGCCGCCGCGGCCGTCGGCGCCGTGCTGGCGGGAGCGGCGGCCGGCCTCGGAGCCTCCTGGCTCGTCGCGGGGATCGCCGTCGTCTGGATCGGCTCCGGCCTGCTGCTGCGGCTGTTCCCCGCGCGCGACCGCGACTGACCCGGGCCGCGCGCGGAGCGCTCGGCGGGACCGGCACCGCCGCGCGCGGAGATCGCGATCAGGCCGCGACGCCCGCCAGCGTGCCCGTGCTCGGCCCGTTCGGGTCGGTGATCATGCAGTTGATCGTCCGGTCGCCCGTGCCCCAGCTCTCGGCGGTCGGGTAGTAGTAGCTGAAGTCGTACGCCGAGTCCTGGTAGCCGATCCCGGTGAACGATTCGAACGCCGTGACGCAGTCGGTCTCGGCCTGCTCCGTCGCGACGGACTCGCCCGGGTACTCGTCGGCGTCGGCCATCGTCAGGTTCTGGAACACCTCGTAGACGTGCGGGTCGGTGCAGGGCACGGTCGGCACGTCGGTGACCTCGGTCGCCTCCTCGCTGAGCTCGCCGTTCAGGCAGTCGCCCACGCGCAGCTGGAAGACGTCGGTCGTCCCGCCCTCGGTGATCTCCCCGGTCTCGTCGTCGCGGGTCTCGCCTCCCATCAGGCCGTTCAGGCCCGAGCAGCCGGTCAGGCCGAGGGCGAGGGCCGCGCCGGCGGCCAGGACGAGGGCGGTTCTGCGGCGGTTCATGGCGACTCCCGGGATCAGCGGTACGGAGGTGTTCCTGTGACGACTCCCAGGCTAGAGGTGCAGGGCATCCGTCCCGAGGGGGATGCACCCGATCCGGATCTCCACTTTCCGGAGTAGCGGACGCTCAGCCCCGTCCGGTCGAATGGGGTCATGGCTCAGAAGACGGTCGCAGACCAGCTCATCGCTCAGCTCATCGACGCCGGCGTCTCCCGCATCTACGGGATCGTCGGGGACTCGCTGAATCCGATCGTCGACGCGGTGCGCCGCAGCGGCGGCTCCGAGAAGGGAGGCATCGACTGGATCCACGTGCGCAACGAGGAGGCGGCCGCCTTCGCCGCCGGCGCGGAGGCGCAGCTCACCGGGCGCCTCGCCGTCTGCGCCGGCAGCTGCGGCCCCGGCAACCTGCACCTGATCAACGGCCTCTACGACGCGCACCGCTCCTCCGCCCCGGTGCTCGCCATCGCGAGCCACATCCCGAGCAACGAGATCGGCTCGTCCTACTTCCAGGAGACGCACCCGGACAGGCTCTTCGTCGAGTGCTCGAACTACCGCGAGCTGATCTCGACCGCCGCCCAGGCCCCGCGGGTCGTCAACGCCGCGATGCGCAGCGCGGTGGCGCTCCGCGGAGTCGCCGTGGTCACCCTCCCCGGCGACATCGCCGAGCTGGAAGCGGTGGACGGCTTCCCCGCGTTCGTGCTGCCGTCGACGCCCGTCCTGGTCCCCGCCGACGCCGACGTCCGCGCCCTCGCGGCCGCGATCGACCAGGCGCGGACCGTCGCGATCTTCGCGGGCGCCGGAGTGCAGAACGCGCACGACGAGGTCGTCGCCTTCGCCGAGCTGGTGGGCGCGCCCGTCGGGCACAGCCTGCGCGGCAAGGAGTGGATCCAGTACGACAACCCCTACGACGTCGGCATGACGGGCCTCCTCGGCTACGGAGCGGCGCACGCCGGCATGCACGACGCCGACCTGCTCCTCCTCCTCGGCACCGACTTCCCCTACGAGCAGTTCCTCCCCGACGCCTCGAAGGTCGTGATCGCTCAGGTCGACAGCGACGCCTCGAAGCTCGGACGCCGCGTCAGCGTCGCGCACCCCGTCCACGGCGACGTGGCGGCGACCCTCACCGCGCTGACCCCGCTCGTGCAGCGGAAGGACCACCGCTTCCTCGACAAGACGCTGAAGAAGCACGAGAAGCTGGTCACCGGAGTCGTCGGGAAGTACACCGAGGTCGGCACGCGCAGCCCGATCCACCCCGAGCTCGTCGCGTCCACGCTCGACGGCCTGCTCTCCGAGGACGCGATCGTCACCGCCGACACCGGCATGGGCAACGTCTGGCAGGCCCGCTACATCACCCCCAACGGGAAGCGGCGCCTGCTCGGCTCGTACATGCACGGCTCGATGGCGAACGCGCTGCCGCAGGCGGTCGGCGCGCAGCTCTCGCACCCGGGGCGCCAGGTCGTCTCGCTGAGCGGCGACGGCGGGCTCTCGATGCTGATGGGCGAGCTGGTCACGGTCGCCGCCTACCGGCTGCCCGTGACGATCGTCGTGTTCAACAACTCCACGCTCGGGCTGGTGAAGGTCGAGATGCTGGTCGACGGCTTCCCGGACTTCGCTGTCGACGTGCCGATGGTCGACTACGCGAAGGTGGCGGAGGCGATCGGCATCCGCGGCATCCGCGTCGAGGACCCGCGCGACGTGGAGGAGGCCCTCCGGTCGGCACTCGCCGACGGCGGCCCGGTCCTCGTCGACGTGGTGACGGATCCGCTCGCCCTCTCGCTCCCACCCACGATCACGGGCGCGCAGGTGAAGGGCTTCGCGCTGGCGGTCTCGAAGATCGTGATGAACGGAGGAGCGGGCGAGGCCGTCGCGCTGGCCCGCACCAACATCAAGCACGCCCTCCGATGATCGACGCCCGGGCGCTCGCGAGCGGCACCTGGTTCGTCCGGGGCTCCTCGCTGCCGCTCTGGCGCTCGCGGTCGGGGGTGGCGATCACGTACGCGCCGCTCCCGACCGGCGGGATCGGCGACGTCGTCAGCTGGCGCGGCCGCACGCGCTCGCACTACGTGGTCGGCATCGACATCCCCGACCCGCACGATCCGTCCGGCTTCCGCTGGCGCGGCGTCGAGCCGCTGACCCTCCTCGCCCGCAGCCGCTGGTCGTTCGTGGCCGCCGACGAGGAGGCGGGCTGGGCACTCACCCGCTTCGCCCGGACTCCGTTCACGCCCGCCGGCGTCGACGTGTACGTCCGCGAGCCGCACCCGGCCCGCGGCGTCCTCGCGGCGGCGCTCGCCGCGTGCGCCGCCGACCCGCGCACGTCCGCGCTGCGCCCGCGCCTCTTCGAGGTCGCGCCCTGACTCCTGAGCGCGCGCCCTCCCGTGAGGCGTCACGAACGGTCGTCACCCTGCCCGGATGACGACCGTTCGCGACCCCTCGGCGGTCGTCGATGCGGAGCCCGGTCGGCGAGTGCTCGTCGCAGGCGCTCGACGGAGCGCTCGGGGTGGGGGACGAACTCGGCGCCGACGATGCGGACGACGCGGACCCCGATCGAGGCGAGGTCGTCGTAGCGGCCGAGGTCGCGCGCGAAGCGCCGGTTGCTGGTGCGATGATCGTCGCCCTCGTACTCCCACGCGACCCGCTCCGCGGGGTACCAGCCGTCCGGCCGCCCGACGAAGACCCCGTCGGAGTCGAACAGCGGCTCCTGCAGCACCGGCTCCGGGAGCCCCGCCCGCATGGACGCGAGCCGGAACCGCGACTCCTGCCGCGACTCCGCCCCGTCGCGCACCAGAGCGAGCGCGGCGCGGAGTCGCACCGAGCCCCGACCGCGGAAGGCCGACACGCGCTCCCGCAGGTCGGGCAGCGGCACCCAGGGCCGTTGATCCGCCGGATCGCCGACGACCGGCGTGCGCACCAGCGCGTCGCCCACCGCGACGAGGTCGTCCGGCTCGAGGAGCGCGGAGAGATGGCAGAAGAGCGAGGCCGGATCGGTGAGGGGGAGTCCGCGGCGGAGGACACGGCGGACGTCGGGATCGGCGAGGGCGTGGCCGACGACGTTCCGGTGCCGGGGAGCGCGTCCCGGCCGGCGGACGCTGACGTGCACCGGCTCGTCCGCAGCGGCGGGCGGGAGGTCGAGCGGCCAGAGCCGCGCCGCCGTCACGTGGCTCAGGAGCGCCTCCGGACCGACCAGCGCGAGGAGCGCCTCCGCGCGCAGGCGCAGGTCGGGGTCGGGGTCGGCGGTGCGGACGCCGTGGAAGGGCCGGTGGAGGTCGGAGCTGCGGAGCCGCCCGCGGCTCAGACCGCTCGCGCGAGCGTCAGCGACGGTGAAGGCGCGGCCGCGGAGTCCGATCGGAAGCGGCGAGGGATCGTGCATCCGGCCACTGTCCCGCCTCCCGATCCTCGTGAACCGGTTCTCCACAGGTCGGATCCGCCGCCCACCCCGCTCGACCGCGTCCATGCGTCACGAACGGCCGCCATCCCGCTCGGATGACGACCGTTCGCGACCCCTCAGCGAGCTGGTGCGCGCAGGTGCGGGCGCGTCACTCGCCGAGCGTGATCGCCTGCGCCTCGACGAGCTCGGGCTCGGGCTCGTGGGCGTCGGCGCGGGCCAGGGTGCGGCGTCCGAGCAGCACGATCAGCGCGGCGACGGCGACGGCTCCGGCCGCGGCGTACATCGGGAAGGCCGGCGAGATCGCCGCGGCCAGGGCGGAGGCGGCGGGCGGGGCGATCGCGCCGCCGAGGAAGCGGACGCCGGAGTAGGCGGACGACGCGACGGAGCGGGGCAGGTCGGTCGCCTCCATCACGCACTCGGTGAGCACCGTGTTGACGACTCCGAGCAGCAGGCCGCCGACGATGATGCAGACGATCAGGCCGACACGGGACGAGATCACGAGGCCGCCGGCGATCAGGTCGAGCGCGAGCAGCAGCAGCACCGAGCGCAGCACGACGGTGCGCGGGAGGCGCCGGGTGAGCAGCGGAGCGACGAACACGGAGGTGATCGCCACGCCCAGGCCCCAGCCGAAGAACGTGAAGCCGAGGCCCATCTCGTCCAGCCCGAGCGGGTAGGGCGTGTAGGCGAGCAGCACGAAGAAGCCGATGTTGTAGAACAGGGCGGCGCCCGCCAGCGTGCGGATGGCCGGGACCTTGAGGGCCGCGAAGGGCGCCGAGAGCGGAGTCGGAGCGGGCTTGGGGCCGTCCTCCCGCAGGAGCGTCGCGATGGCGATGAAGCCGACGGCCATCAGCACGGCGGTCCCGAAGAACGGGCCGCGCCACGAGACGCTGCCGAGGAGCCCGCCGAGCAGCGGGCCGACGGCGATGCCGATGCCCAGCGCGGCCTCGTAGAGCACGATCGCCGCGGAGGAGCCTCCGCTCGCCGCGCCGACGATGGTCGACAGGGCGGTCGAGATGAACAGCGCGTTGCCGAAGCCCCAGCCCGCGCGGAAGCCGATGACGCCCTCGACGCTGCCCGCCGTGCCGGCGAGCGCGGCGAACACCACGATCAGCACCAGGCCGATCATGAGGGTCTTCTTGGCGCCGATGCGGCTGGAGAGCCAGCTGGTGAAGAACATCACGACGCCGGTGATGACGAGGTAGCTCGTGAAGAGCAGCGAGGTCTCGGTCGGAGTCGCCTGCAGGCTCTCGGCGATGGCCGGGAGGATCGGGTCGACCAGGCCGATCCCCATGAAGGCGATCACCGCGGCGAAGGCGACGGCCCAGACGGCCAGCGGCTGCTTCAGGATCGAGCCCTGGGCGGGCGAGTGGGGGGAGGTGGTCACGGCGTGGAGCCTTTCTCGGGGGAGGAGGGGACGGGGGTGCCGGCGATGCGGGTGACGCGGGCCTCGACGAGGGTCGCGGCGCGCTCGAGGGCGAGGCGGTCGTCCTCGTCGAGGTCCTCGAACAGCGGGGCCAGGGCGGCTTCGAGGCGGAGCCGGTGCTCGGCGAGGGCGTCGAAGCCGGCGGGAGTGCCCTCGATCAGCCAGGCGCGGCCGTCGCCGGCGTCGTGGACGCGGCGGATCCAGCCGGCCTCGTCGAGCCGGGCGATGATGCCGGTCATCGTCGGCTGGGTGACGCGGACCCGCTCGGCGAGCTCGCCGAGGCGGGAGGGGGAGGCTGTCCGCAGCTCGGCGAGCGTCGACCAGACGGCTCCGGACTGCGCGCCGAGCCCGGTCGCGCCGCTCGCCCGGCCCGCGAACCGCGTGAGGGCGGTGGCGGCGGAGGCGAGACGCACGGGGGCACTGGGATCGGGCACGAGAAACAATATAGCACGCCTATGTAGTTCGGTGGAGGGCGCTCCGAGTCCACCCTCCATCGGGCGCACTCACTGACGTTCTCCTCCGCTTCTGTGACAGGATCGTCCGTATTCGCGCGTCCACTCCCGCGATCACCGACGGAAAGAGAAGTCATGTCCCCCAGCGAGCACGACGTCGTCGTGATCGGAGCCGGTGCCACCGGACTCACCGCGGCGCTCCGGCTGCAGCAGCACGGCCTCGACGTCGTCGTCGTCGAGGCGCGCGAGCGCGTGGGCGGGCGGCTCGAGACCCGCGTGGTCGACGGGCAGCTCCTCGAGCTCGGCGGCCAGTGGGTCTCGCCGGACCAGACGGCGCTCCTCGAGACCCTCGACGAGCTCGGCCTCGGCACCTACTCCCGCTACCGCGAGGGCGAGAGCGTCTACATCGGCGCCGACGGCTCCGCTCGCCGCTTCACCGGCGACATCTTCCCGGGGAGCGAGCGCACCGAGTCCGAGATCTCCCGTCTGATCGAGGTGCTCGACCGCCTCGTCGCCGAGACGGATCCGGCGGCGCCGTGGACGCACCCGCTCGCCCGCGACTACGACCGCATCACCTTCGCCGCCTGGCTGGAGCAGCAGAGCGACGACGAGGAGGCGCGGGCCAACATCGCCCTCTTCCTCGCCGACGCCATGCTCACCAAGCCGGCGCACGCCTTCTCCCTCCTCCAGGCGCTCCTCATGGCCGCGAGCGCGGGGAGCTTCAGCAACCTGGTCGACGCCGACTTCATCCTCGACAAGCGCGTGATCGGCGGCCTCCAGCAGGTCCCGGAGCGGCTCGCCGAGCGCCTCGGCGCCGAGCGCGTCCTGCTCGGGCACCCGGTCCGCTCCGTCCGCTACGGCGACGACGGGGTCGAGGTGCGCGCCGACGGCGTCGTCCTCCGCGCCCGCCGCGCGATCGTCGCCGTGCCGCCGAACCTCGTCGGCCGCATCTCGTTCGACCCGCCGCTCCCGCGCCTGCGGCAGCAGGCCCTGCAGCACCAGTCGCTCGGCCTCGTGATCAAGGTGCACGCCACGTACGCCACGCCCTTCTGGCGCGCCGACGGCCTCTCCGGCACCGCGTTCAGCCCGCACTCGCTCGTGCACGAGGCCTACGACAACGCGAACCACGGGGAGGAGCGCGGCACCCTGGTCGGCTTCGTCTCGGACGAGAAGGCCGACCGCGTGCTCGCGCTCGACGAGGCGGAGCGGAAGGCCGCGATCCTCGACTCGCTCGCCGCCTACTTCGGCCCGGCCGCACTCGATCCGGTCGTCTACTACGAGAGCGACTGGGCGTCCGAGGAGTGGACGCAGGGCGCGTACGCCGCGAGCTTCGACCTGGGCGGGCTGACCCGGTACGGCGCGCTGCAGCTGGAGCCGGTGGGTCCGCTCCGCTTCGGCACGAGCGACCTCGCCGCCGAGGGCTACCAGCACGTCGACGGCGCCATCCGCGTCGGCAGGCGCCTGGCACAGGAGATCATCGACGAGGACGGCGCGACCGCACCGGCCCCCCAGCGCGAAGGAGCACAGCCCGCATGAGCACCCACTACGCCGTGATCGACCCGGCCACGGGGGAGACCCTCCGCGAGTACCCGACCCTCGGCGACGCCGAGCTGACCGCGGCGATCGGCTCGGCGCAGGACGCCTACTCCTCGTGGTCGCGGACCGTGCCCGTCGCGACCCGCGCGGCGCTGATCGCCCGCGTGGCAGAGCTGCACGTCGAGCGCGCCGACGAGCTCGCGGCGATCATCGTCCGCGAGATGGGCAAGCCGCTCGACCAGGCGCAGGGCGAGGTCGGCTTCGCCGCCGACATCTACCGCTACTACGCCGAGAACGGCGAGGCCTTCCTCGCCGACGAGCCGATCGAGCTCGCCGAGGGCACCGGCTCCGCGCTGATCCGCCGCGCCGGGCTGGGCGTGCTCCTGGGCATCATGCCGTGGAACTTCCCCTACTACCAGGTGGCCCGCTTCGCCGGCCCGAACGTGGTCGCGGGCAACACGATCCTGCTCAAGCACGCGCCGCAGTGCCCGGAGTCGGCCGCCGCCATCGCCGACATGTTCCGCACCGCGGCCGAGGAGCTGGGCGCGCCCGCCGGCGTCTACGTGAACCTCTACGCCACGAACGAGCAGGCCGCGACCGTCATCGCCGACCCCCGGGTCCAGGGCGTCTCCGTCACCGGTTCCGAGCGGGCCGGCGCGGCCGTCGCGGAGCTCGCGGGCCGACACCTGAAGAAGGTCGTGCTCGAGCTCGGCGGCTCCGACCCGTTCGTGCTCCTGTCGACCGACGACCTCGACAAGGCGGTCGAGGACGCGGTCGCCGCGCGCCTGGACAACAACGGCCAGTCCTGCAACGCCGCGAAGCGCTTCATCGTGATCGACGAGCTGTACGACGCGTTCGCCGAGAAGTTCACGGAGGCGTTCACCCGCGCCCAGCCGGCCGATCCGTTCGCGGAGGGCACCCTCCTCGGCCCGCTCTCCTCCTCCGCCGCGACGGAGCGACTCGAGGCGCAGCTGGCGGCCGCGCGCGAGCAGGGGGCCACCGTCCGCGCCAGCGGCGAGGTGACCGGCAACTTCTTCCCGCCCGCCGTGCTCGAGGGCGTCACGCCCGAGATGGACGCCTACCGCGAGGAGTTCTTCGGCCCCGTCGCCGCGCTCTACCGCGTCCGCGACGAGGACGAGGCGATCGCCCTCGCGAACGACACCCCCTACGGCCTCGGCTCCTACCTCTACACGACCGACCAGGAGCAGGCGCTGCGCCTGGCGGACCGGATCGACGCGGGGATGGTCTGGATCAACCTCGTCCTCGGCGACGCGGCCGAGCTGCCCTTCGGCGGCGTGAAGCGCTCGGGCACCGGCCGCGAGATGGGCCGCCCCGCCCTCGAGGAGTTCGTGAACAAGAAGCTCATCCGCATCGCGTGAGACGGGCGCGGACCGGGCCCCGGAGTCGATCCGGAGCCCGGCCCGCAGCCGCTCGGCCTGCGCCCGCTCACTTCTTCGTCAGCGACGACTCCTTGTGCGCGGCCTTCGCGTCGGTCTTGTCGCTCTGCACGATCCAGTAGGGCTCGTCGTCCGAGGCGTTGAACTTCTGCCCCTCGAACTGGAACTCCTTCGTCTTCTTCTCGACCAGCTCGCCGTGGGTCTCGCCCTGCGAGGTGTTCCAGCTGATCTTGTCGCCCTTCTTCACGAGGCGGCTCCTCTCTCTCGGTCGCGCCGGAGCGCGGTGGTCCCGTCGCGCGGAAGCGCGATGGTGGTGGTGACGTCGACGATCGCCGGAGCGGCGGGCGCCGACGAGAAGCCGAACCGCACGGGCGGCGAGAGCGGGCGCAACGGGCCGAGGTCCTCCTCCGCCAGCACCGCGTGGACGCCCTCGACGCGGCGGATCGCCCGTACGCCGTAATACTCGCGGCGTCCGTGCCCGGCCGACCCGGCCGTGCTGACCCCGCGGACGAGCAGGGAGGCGACCGGCGAGATCGCGGTCAGCCATGCCGGGTGCTCGGCGAGCGGTCGCGGAACGATCCGCAGCAGCCGGCCGAGCGCAGTGAGACCGCCGAGCTCAAGTCGTACCGCGAGCGGTCCGGCCGCGACGGACAGGCCGCCCGCGATCCTCCGCCACGACACCGGCGCGATCCGCACCTCGTCGAACGCGTACGTCGACCCGATGAAGTCCGCGACCTCGCGGGTCGGTGCGATCAGGAGGCGGCGGCCGTCGCCGTCCTCGACCATCGCGTCGGCGAACGGGCCGAAGGGGGTGTCCTCCCAGAGGCCCAGCACGATCCTCGTGCCCGAGGACGTGCCGAACCCCGCGATGCGCCCGCCGAAGCGGAGGAGCCGCGGGGTCCGGCCGGTCATCAGGAGGCCGAGCGCAGCAGCGTGAACGAGCCGTCGCGGACGATCAGCGTGGTGACCTCGCCCTCGACGACCTGCTCCGGGTCGCTCGAGGCGGCCAGCGTCCACTCGGCGCCGGGCGCCTCGGGAACGGTGAACTCGACGCCGTTCTCCGCCGCGTTCAGCAGCAGGGCGAAGCTCGCGCTGCCCTCGTGCTCGAACACGAAGGTGATCGAGCGGGCGTCGGGGTTGTCCCAGTCCTCGTCGGCGAAGCCCTGCGCGTCGGAGCGGAGGATGTCGACCGTGTCGGGGCCGCCGTCGCCGGGGGCGCGGCGGAACCACTTCGGGCGCAGCGCCGGCTCCGCGGCGCGGAGGGCGATCAGCTCGCGGGTGAAGGCGAGCAGCTCGCGGTCCGCGTTCTCCCAATCGAACCACGAGATCTCGTCGTCCTGGCAGTAGGCGTTGTTGTTGCCGCCCTGCGTGCGGGCGATCTCGTCGCCGCCCAGGATCATCGGCACGCCGGCCGAGAGCAGCAGCGTCGCGAGGAAGTTGCGGCGCATGCGGTCGCGGCGCTCGTTGACCGCCTCGTTCTCGGTCGGGCCCTCGGCGCCGTTGTTGGAGGAGCGGTTGTCGCTCTCGCCGTCGTTGTTGTCCTCGCCGTTGGCCGCGTTGTGCTTGCGCGAGTATGCGGTGAGGTCGGCGAGAGTGAAGCCGTCGTGCGCGGTGACGAAGTTGATGCTGGAGACCGGCGAGCGGCGGTCGGCCTCGTACACGTCGGGGGAGCCGAGGACGCGCTGCGCGGTCGTGCCGAGCACCGAGTCGGCGCCGTTCCAGAAGTCGCGCACGTCGTCGCGGAACTTCCCGTTCCACTCCGACCAGTCCGCGGGGAAGCCGCCGACCTGGTAGCCGGCGGTGTCCCACGGCTCGGCGATCATCTTGACGGGCGCGAGCACCGGGTCCTGCGCGATCAGGTCGAGGAAGGCGCTGTGCACCTCGGCCTCACCGGTCTGGCGGGTGAGGGTGGTGGCGAGGTCGAAGCGGAAGCCGTCGATGTGCATCTCGGTCACCCAGTAGCGCAGGGAGTCCATGATCAGGCCGAGCGCGGCGGGGTGCGCGACGTTGAGGCTGTTGCCGGTGCCGGTGGTGTCGAAGTAGTTCGCGCGGTCCTCCTCCACCAGGCGGTAGTAGGAGCCGTTGTCGATGCCCTTGAACGAGAGGGTGGGGCCCTTGTCGTTGCCCTCGGCGGTGTGGTTGTAGACCACGTCGAGGATGACCTCGAGGCCGGCCTCGTGGAACGCCTTGACCATGGCCTTGAACTCGTCGACCTGCGAGCCGTCGTCGCCGGCGTGCGAGTACTCGTTGTGCGGCGCGAAGAAGCCGAGAGAGTTGTAGCCCCAGTAGTTGCGCAGGCCCTTCTCCTCGAGGTGCGAGTCCTGCACGAACTGGTGCACGGGGAGCAGCTCGACCGAGGTCACGCCCAGGTCGGTGAAGTGCTTGATCGCGGCGGGGTGCGCGAGGCCGCGGTAGGTGCCGCGGATGTCCTCGGGCACGTCGGGGTGCAGCTTCGTGAAGCCCTTCACGTGCACCTCGTAGACGACGGTCTCCTCGAGCGGGATGCGCGGCGCGGTGTCGCCGCTCCAGTCGAAGGAGTCGGGGTCGGTGACGACGCAGCGGGGGACCGCGTGCGCGGAGTCGGCGTCGTTGCGGGTGTCGGCGTCCTCGTAGAACTGGCCGAAGACGTCCTCGGACCAGGTGTACGAGCCCTCGATCGCGGTGGCGTGCGGGTCGAGGAGGAGCTTGGCGGCGTTGTGGCGGAGGCCGTTGGCGGGGTCCCAGGGGCCGTCGACGCGCAGCCCGTAGCGGGTGCCGATGCCCATCTCGGGGACGAGGCCGTGGAAGACGTGGCCGGTCCGCTCGGTGAGGGCGACGCGGGTCTCTGCTCCGGACTCGTCGAAGAGGCAGACCTCGACGCTGTCCGCGGTCTCGGAGTAGACGGCGACGTCGGCGCCGGCGTCGCCGCGGAGGGAGACGCCGAGGGGATACGGGAAGGAACGGGGGGATGCGGGCATGCGTCCATCCTGACCGGGCGGCTCCGGGAGCTTCGCGCCCTTGTCGCCGCGCCCGCCTCCCGCTAATCTTCCAGGCCCTCCCTTCGACACGGCGCCCTCCGCGGGCATATAGTCAGCTGGCTTACTAAATCGTCGGAGGAGAGCGTCGTGCGCAACCGCAAGTGGATCGGGCTGGTCGTCATCAGCCTCGGAGTGGCGACGATCATCGTCGACTCGACCATCGTCAACGTCGCCATCCCGTCGATCGTCGCCGATCTCGGGATCACCTCGACCCAGGTGCAGTGGGTGCAGGAGTCGTACACGCTCGTGTTCGCCGCGCTCCTGCTGGTCTTCGGCACCCTCGCCGACCGCTGGGGCCGGCGCCGCATGCTGATCGTCGGCGTCTCGCTCTTCGCGCTCTCCTCCGTCGCGGCGGCCCTCGCTCCGACCGGCGACCTGCTGATCCTCTCCCGGGTCGTGCAGGGCGTCGGAGGAGCGATGGTGCTGCCGACGACCCTCTCGCTGATCAACGCCACCTTCCGCGGGCGCGAGCGCGCCATCGCCTTCGCCGTCTGGGGCTCGACCATCGGCGGCATGACCGCGGTCGGCCCGCTGCTCGGCGGCTGGCTCACCACCGACTTCTCCTGGCGCTGGGCGTTCGGCATCAACATCCCGCTCGGCGTGATCATCGTGGTCGGAGCGCTGCTGTTCGTCGACGAGTCGCGGCAGCCCGACGGGCGGAGGGTCGACCTCGTCGGCGCCGCGCTCTCGATCATCGCCTCCGCCTCCCTCGTGTTCGCCCTCATCGAGGGGCGCACCCTCGGCTGGTGGGGCGTCGACGAGCGGCTGAGCGTCGGCGGCTGGAGCTGGCCGCTCGGCCTCTCACCGGTCCCGATCGCGTTCGCCGTCGCGGTGCTCGCCGGGGTCGCCTTCGTCCTCTGGGCGCGGGCCCGCGAGCGCGCCGGGCGCTCGGCGATGCTCGCGATCGGGCTCTTCCGCCTCGCCTCGTTCCGCAACGGCAACCTCGCCGCGATGATCGTCTCGCTCGGCGAGTTCGGGATCATCCTGGCGCTGCCGATCTGGCTCCAGAGCGTCCTCGGCTACACGGCCGTGCAGACCGGCCTGGTGCTCCTCGCGCTCGCGCTCGGCTCCTTCGTCGCCTCGGGCTTCGCCGGCGCCTTCGGCAACAGGGTCGCGCCGGTGCTGATCGTGCGGGTGGGTCTCGCGGCCGAGATCGTCGGCGTCGCGGGCATCGGCCTGGTCGTCTCCGACTCCACCCCGTGGTGGGCCCTCGTCCCGTTCCTCGCCGTCTACGGCTTCGGCGTCGGCCTCGCGACGGCGCAGCTGACCGGGGTCGTGCTCCGGGACGTGCCCGTCGAGCTCAGCGGGCAGGGCTCGGGCACGCAGTCGACCGCGCGGCAGATCGGCTCGGCGCTGGGCATCGCCGTGCTCGGGACGATCCTCTACACCTCGACCGCGGGGGTCCTCACGACCTCGCTCGAGCAGCAGGGCCTCCCCGCGGAGCAGGTCGCGAGCACCGTCGACGCGGTGGTCGACTCCTCCGGCGCCGCGATCGCCGGGCTGGCCGCCTCACCGGACACCGCCGACGCGGCCCGGGCGGCGGGCGAGGCGTTCTCGGACGGCACCCGCTACGCGGCCTTCGCCGCCGCCGGGTTCCTCGCCGTCGGCTTCCTGGCCACGCTCTCGCTCGGCCGCCCGGCAGAGGAGGAGGAGCCGGAGGTCAGCTCAGCGGAGCCGAGTCGTCGGCGGTGAAGACGATCTTGCCGATCGTGCGGTCGGCGCCGGTCGCTCGGCGCGACAGCACGTCGACGACGTCGCCCAGCGGATGCACGGCGCCCGGCCGGGGCCGCAGCTCGCCGGAGGCGGCGAGCGAGACCGCGCGCCCGATCCGCTCCGCCGTCGCCACCACGATCATGTTGCGCACCCGCGGGCGGTCGCGGCGGACGAGGCCCGTCGCCTGCGAGACCAGCGCCGGACCGCTCGGCACCAGCGTCGCGATGCGCCCGCCCTCGGCCAGGAGGATCGCCGCGTCGTCGACCGGCAGGTGGCCGGAGACGTCGACGACCACGTCGAAGCGGCCGCCCAGCACCCCGAGGTCGAGCGCGCGGTAGTCGTGCGGCTCGGCGCCGAGCGAGCGGAGCAGGTCGGCGGAGGCGGCCGAGCCGGTGGCCGCGACCGTGCAGCCCGCCCGCACCAGCAGCTGGATCGTCGGATCGCCGATGGCTCCCGAGCCGCCGCTGACGAGGACGCGCTCGCCGGCGCGCACGTGCAGTGCGTCCACCAGGCCCACCGCGGTGCCGCCCGACATCGCGAGCGTGACGGCCTCGACGAAGCCGAGGGAGTCGGGCATCGGGACGAGCGAGCGGCTGCGCGCGATGGACGCGTCGGCGAAGGCGTCGCCGTCGCGGGTCATCCCCACCACGCGGTCGCCGATCGCGACCGAGTGCGACCCCGGGCCGAGCGCCTCGACGGTGCCGGCGATGTCGAGCCCGAACCCGTAGGGACGGGAGCGGCCGACGGCCATGATCCGCGCGGAGCCGGACAGGATCTTCTCGTCGGTCGCGTTGATGCTCGCCGCGCGCGTGCGCACCAGGACCTCGCCGCGACCCGGCATGGGCACCGGCGCTTCCCGCCACGAGAGCAGATCGGGCCCGCCGAACCTGTCGTACCCGAGTCGTCGCATGTCGCTCCCGTCGTCCGTGCCAGCCCCCCGAGCCTAGGGCGTGGCCGCTGAGCGGAGGCGTCGCGGGAGCCCGGCGGAACCCCCTCCGGTGCCCGCGGGCCCGGTGCTACCGTGGCGGCCATGAGCGCAGACGACAGCCCCGAGTTCGCAGGCTTCGAGGCCACCCCCTCCACCGATGCGGAGAAGGCCGACGACGTCCGTCCCGCCGACGCCGAGGTCGAGGAGAACGCGACGGCCGACGAGAGCCGCGACCCGGACCACGGCTACGACCCGATGAGCGAGAGCGGCTCCGAGAACGCCCCCGAGGACGAGGTCGGCCCCCGCGAGGACGAGGAGGGCCTGCTTCCCCCCGGCAGCACCGCCGAGGGAGCCGGCACCGCGCTCGGCGCCGACGCGATCGAGGGCGGCGAGCCCCTGGGCGAGAACGCGAGCGCCGGCACCCCCGGCCAGCTCGCCGACGAGCGCTGGCGCACCAACGGCATCAACCCGCTGGGTTGAGCCTTCTTCCGCGGCGGTCCCCCGCCCGCCGCGGCGCAGTCGGCTACTCGGGATGGCCGGGCGGGTGGAGCGTCCTGCGTCCAGCTACGACGGAACGCTGACACGCGTTCCGCCGGTTCGCCTCGCGGACACAGCGGCGGTGGACGCCCGGCCGCGCGGGTCATCGACTCCTCCATCCACGGCCACGGCGGCGCGCCGTGAGGCGAACCGTCGAAACGCGTTCCAGCGTTTCGGCGTAGCCGGTCGCGACCCGCTCCACTTGCCGGGCCACTCCTGGGAGCCGACTGCGCCGCGGCGGGCGGGGACCGCCGCGGGATCGAACACCGCCGCGAGGCGAACCGTCGAAACGCGTTCCAGCGTTTCGGCGTAGCCGGACGCGACCCGCTCCACCTGCCCGGCCACTCCTGGGAGCCGACCGCGCCGCGGCGGGCGGGGACCGCCGCGGGAGTGAACACCGCACACAGCTGGCGTTCCGGTTGCTCGGAGGAGGAGCAGGGGTGGGCGCCGTAGCGTTCCGGGAGCGCGGCACGCCGGTCGCGCGGACGGGGAGTCCCATGTCGTTGTTCCTGAACCGCACTCGTGAGGTCCGATGGACCGAGGACGAGAGGCGGGCGCTGGCCGAGGCGGTGGCGGAGGACCGGGCCGACGCCTGGCGCGGAGTGGGTGCGCTCGATCGCACCGTCGTCGTCTCGACCGAGGATCCCGGCGTCCGCGGCGGCGCGCGCTGGCCCACCGATCACCGTGCGTTCCTGCGCGTCGACCGCGGCGCCTCCGTGGTGCTCGCTACCGACGGGCTGAGCGATCCCTTCGACCGGCTCGAGCATCCCGGCACCGGTCTCGGCCTCGAGCTGTGCCTCGAGACGTCCGCCGTCCGCGGCGTCCCCACCGCCGAGCTCTGGAACCACTGGCACTTCCGCCTGCTGTACGAGGCCGCCCGACGGGCCGCCCTCCAGGGGGTGTGCTGCCGCAGCTCCCTCGACACGGCGCGGCTCGCGAACGTCGCGGCGCCGCCCGCCTGGACCGATGAGCAGGGCACCGTCGGCGTCCTCCTGGGTCTGCGCAGCCCCGGCCTGCCCGAGCGGCTCGACCTGGCGACCGGTCACGCCGACCTGGTCACCCTCACGCCGCTGCGGCCGCAGGAGCACGCCCGGGCGTCGGTCGACGCGGGCGCCCGTGCCGAGATCGCCGAGCGTCTCCGAGCCCTGCCGCACGAGGAGCTCGTGCACACGGCCCGGCCGCTCGTGGTCTGAGGAGCGTCGCGGGTCAGGAGCCCTCGGCCGGCTCCGGCACCACGGTCATCTCGCCGGTGTTGTTCGCGCTCGCGATGAACTGCTCGATCCACAGGCGGTTCAGCGACGGCCGCTTGCTGCCGTGGAACCGGAAGTGCAGCGGAGTCGTCGGGTGCACCCAGACGGAGCTTCGGCCGTAGCCGGACGACTCCGGCTCGCTCCAGGAGAGGCTGAACGACTCGTTCCGCCGCATCTTGGTGAACATCGCGACCTTGAGGTGCGCGAGGAGCCGGTCCTCGAAGTCGATCTCGAGTGATTGCGGTCCGTAGATCAGTCGTCCCATTGTCTCCGCCGTGAAGTCGTGCCGACGCGCCGGAGTCCCGGACGGCGTCGCGGGCTCCGTGAGCTCGGGAGCCGCCACGGAGAGGATACCGATCCTGCGACGCGGAGGGGTGACACGGCTTTCGCCTCCGCCGGCCGGGGGCGGGATCACCCCGTCAACGACGGACGCCCCGCCGACCGGATCCGGGGATCCTGGTCGACGGGGCGTCGGAAGTCGGAGATTACTCGCCGACGCCGCGGATGTTCGCGGCCTGCGGGCCCTTGCGGCCCTGCTCGACGTCGTACTCGACGTGCTGGTTCTCGACGAGCTCGCGGTAGCCCTGCTTCGCGATGGCGGAGAAGTGCGCGAACACGTCGGCGCCTCCGTCGTCGGGAGCGATGAAGCCGAAGCCCTTTTCGGAGTTGAACCACTTAACGGTGCCAGTAGGCATTTCTTTTCCTTATGTGTTAATGACGCCGACCGGGGCCGGCGTCGTCAGAGTCCGCACGAGTGTGCGGTACCCGCTCGACTCGGCCTCCGCGGGTGAAACACGCGTCTGCCGGAGTCGTCCGGGTCGTCTAGGGGCTGAGCTCGCGCCTCCGGGGGAGGGCGGCTCTGCGGGGGAGAACGTCCCGCGGACCGGGCGAGCCGGTGGAGCGGGGGTCGAACGAGGAACGGCGCGGCTTCCGCGGCGTCCTGTGAAGGGCGGTACCCGCGTGCGAGGCGGGCGTTCGAACCGGACGACCGAGGACGATGCTCTCGGTCGGTGCGGTCTCTATCAGGGGCTGAGTCTCTTCGTCGTCGTGCGACTTCTCAGCCGTGGAATTCGGGCGATCGCCCAGGAGATGTCTCGACTCTACGGGATCACGGCCCCCGAGCGCGACCGCTCGCGTCACACTGAGTGCCGATCCGCCTGCGCTGGACGGCCGGAAGGCCCGCTGGAGTGGGTCGCGGTGTGCCACGATACGACTCGGAACGCGCCGACCCCACCGCCGACCCCACCGCACCTCCCCGTCTTCGCCCCCGCCCCTCCTTCCGAGGTCACCGTGCCCCTGCCTCCCCGGCCCGCCGACGCCGCGGTGCTGCTGCGCGAGCAGCGGGAGGTCGGCGTGCTCTGCGCTCGGCGGGCCGGCGGGGTGCTCACCGCCGCCTCAGCCCTGCACCTGCTCGCCCTGACTCCGGCCCAGCTGCTGACGGTGGTGCCGAGCGCCGCGCTGCTCGTCGTCTCGGCGCTCGTGCAGCTCGCGCCCAGCCGGTCCGTCGCGACGGGGGCGAGGGCGGTCGCCCTCGGGCTCGCGCTGGACGTCGCGGCGCTCGTCGCGTTCCTCTCGCCGGACGTCGACGCCTCCCTCCGAGCCGTCCTGAGCGGGATCACGATGCTCACCTCGATGGCGCTGCCGTGCGCGATGCTCGCCGTCGGCGCCTGGCGGGGCCTGCCCTGGGCCGCGGTCCTGGCGTTGCTCCCGGTCCTGGTCCTCGGGGCGGCGACGACGGGGGCGTCCGGGCGCGCGCCGTTCGTCCTCCTCTCGATCGTCGTCTGCTGGGCCCTGCTGCTGACGGCCGCCCGCTGGCTCGCGGGCAGCGTCGCGCGGGCCCACGTCGGCACGGCCCGTCTCCGGAGGGCCCACGACGCCGAGCGCCGCTCCAGCGAGACCGAGTCGCGGCACCGCGCCGACGCGCGGCTCATGCACGACACCATCCTGGCGACCCTGACGCTCGTGGCCCATCGGGGCGAGGGAGTGCCGGCTCCGGTGCTGCGCGACCGGGCGGCGGCCGACCTCGCGCTCCTGCGCGGTGTGGAGGCGGTGGACGAGCCGGAGCCGGCCTCCGGCGTCCGGCTGCCCGAGCCGCTCGCCGCGCTCGGTCGGCGGTCGGCGGAGGTCGGCGTCGAGGTGCGCTGGCACGGCGGTGCCCAGCCGCGGATCCGTGCGGAGGTGCTCGACGCCCTGGTGCGCGCGACCGGGGAGTGCCTCGAGAACGTGCGCCGTCACTCCGGGGCAGCGCTGGCGCACGTGAGCGTCGCGGAGGAGGCTGGCTCGCTCCGCGTCGTCGTCACGGACGAGGGGCGCGGCTTCGATCCGGCCGCGGTGCCGCCGGGGCGCCTGGGCCTCGCGGAGTCCGTCGTCGGCCGCGTCGAGGCGGTGGGCGGCACGGTCCGGGTCTTCTCGGCGCCGGGATCCGGCGCGACCGTGCTGCTGAGCGTGCCGCTGCTGAGCGTGCCGCTGTGAGCGGGACGCGGCAGGAGGAGGGGCCGGAGGACGGGACGCTCCTCGAGCTGGTCCGCGCGGCGGATCGGAGCCCCGGAGCGCTGTGGAGCATCCGCGAGCGCCTGACGCGGCCGAACCGCCTGAGCGGGAGCTACCTCGGGCTGGGCTTCCTCACCATGGCGGTGATGCTCGACATCCGCGGACTGATCTCGTACCTCTGGTCCCTCGACGCCCGATCCGCGACCTGGGTGAGCGGTCTCTCCTGGCTGCTCGTGATCGCCGCGAGCGCGGCGGGGGCCGCGATCGCCCTGCGCCGCCACGGCGAGCTGCCGCGCTGGGCCTTCGCGGGCGTCCTCGGCGTCGACGTGATCGCGCTGCTGCTCGAGTTCGCCGACCACGCGCTGCCCACTCCGGCACCGATGTACTACCCGTCGGTCTGCGTGGGAGTGGGCGCGGGCGTGATCGCGCTGATCACCTTCCAGCCGCTCTCGCGCTCGTTCCTCGCCCTCGTGGTCCTGGTCGCGCTCGCGGCGCTCGGACTCGTCGGCCAGGCGCTGCTCGGCGACGGAGGCGCCGCCCTCGCGGTGGGCAACGTCCTCCTCGCCACCGCGCCGGCGGCCGTGTGCGTCGTCGTGCTGACCGCGCTCGACCAGTACGTGCGGCGCACGCTCGACCGGAGCCTGGCCGACAGCACCGTCCACGCGGCCGACGGCGACGAGTTCACCCAGGTGGACGCGCGCATCGAGGAGCTCCTCGAACGGGTCCGGACGCCCGGGCTCCTGGACGAGGAGCTGGGCGAGCGGGCGCGCGTGCTGGGAGACGAGCTCCGGGTGGCGCTCGCCCGCAGCCACGACCGCACCTGGCTGCGCATCGCCGTGGAGGAGTCGGCGCTGCTGTCCTCCGCGGTAGCGGTGGACGATCCCGGAGGTGCCGCCGCGCTGCTGCCCCCGCTCGACCGCTCGCGCCTGCTCTCGGTGCTCTGGCTGCTCACCGTCCCGGCGGCCCGGCCCTCTCTGGCCGTCCGCCTGGAGGCCGGCGCCGGCGGCGGGGTGGAGCTCGCCCTGGTCGCCGCGGGCATCCGCGCCCGCGACCTCGACCGCTCGGTCTGGGGCATCCTCAGCGAGCTCGGCGAGCACCGCACGACGACCGACCACGGCGCGACGAGGATCCTCGTCGCCCACCGCCCCCGGAGGAGGACGACGACATGAGCGACGAGCCCGCGATCACGCTGGCCATCCTCGACGACCACCCGATCCTGCTGGCGGCGCTGGCGGAGTGGATCCGCCGCTCGGGCACGGACATCCGCGTGGCGGCGACGGCCGGCACCTGGACGGACCTGCTCGCTCACCCGGCCTTCCCGACCGACGTGGTGCTGCTCGACATCGACCTCGGCGACGAGCTCGACCTCGCCATGAAGATCCGGATCATCGCGGCCGCCGGCGCCGCCACGATCATCATCAGCACGCACTCCGAGCCGGGGACGATCAGCCGGGCGCTCGAGGCCGGGGCGCACGGCTACGTGGTCAAGAGCGAGCGGACCGAGACGATCCTCGCGGCGATCCGAGCGGCGGCGCGCGACGAGCGCTTCCTGACGGCGCAGACCAGGGAGCTGCTCGGGGCCGATCGCCCGGGCACCCTGACGCACCGCGAGCGGGAGATCGTGCGCCTCTTCGTCGACGGGATGCCGCTGAAGCAGGTCGCGACGCTCCTCGGCATCACCCAGGACGCCGCGCGGAGCTCGCTGCGCAGCGCCCGGGGCAAGTACCGGGCGGAGGGGCTGGCCGTCGGCACGAAGATCTCGCTCCGCCGGCAGGCGCTGCGCGACGGGATCGTCGAGCGCTAGGCGCGCGCTAGACGATCCCGGGGGCCTAGACCGTCTCGGCGCGCTTCTGCCGCGCGGGCTCGGCGGGGTCGGAGGGTCCGTTCCAGATCGAGACGATGCCCCAGACGACGGCCGCGATCGGCACGGCCAGCACGGCGCCGACGATGCCGGCGAGGACGGTGCCCACGGTCAGCGCGATGAGGACGATCAGCGGGTGCAGCTTGAGCGAGCGCGCCATCACGACCGGCTGGAGGAAGTTGCCCTCGAGCTGGTTGACCCCGATGACGACCAGGATCACGATCAGCGCGGCGACCGGGCCGTTGGCGACCAGGGCGACGAGAGCGGCGAGGATGCCGGCGGCCGTCGCGCCGACGATCGGGATGAACGCGGTGAGGAACACGATGACGGCCAGCGGGATCGCCAGCGGCACCTGGATGATCGCCAGCGCGACTCCGATGCCGATCGCATCGACCGCCGCGACGGTCGCCGTCCCGCGGACGTAGCCGCCCAGCACGTCCACCGTCTTGTGCCCGACGCGCTTGGCGCGCTCGTAGCCCGAGCCGGTGAAGGGGCGCAGGAGGAACTCCCAGATCTTCGGGCCGTCCTTCATGAAGAAGAAGAGCACCACGATCATCAGCACGAGGCCGGTGATGAAGTTCGCCGCTGCGGAGACGCCCGCGAGCGCGCCGTTGCCGAACGAGCTGGAGGTGAGGAAGTCGACGACCGACTGGCGGGCGGACTCGATCTGCTCGTCGGTGATCTGGAACGGCAGGTGCTGCACGTAGTCCTGCAGCGAGGTGATGCCGTCGGAGGCGCTGCTGACCAGCTCGTCCCACTGGTTGCGGACCGCGACCGTGATCAGCCAGCCGACCGCGCCGAGGACCGCGAGCAGCCCGATCAGCGCCAGCCAGGTCGCGAGGATCGACGGCACGCCCTTGCGCCGCATCCACGCCAGGACCGGGTGGATCGCCGCGGCGAGGATGAGCGCGATCATCACGGGGATGAGCACCAGCGTGAGCTGCGTCATCGCGAAGACGAGCACCGAGGCCAGCAGGAGGACGATGACCACCTGGAGGCAGCGGGTGGCGAACCGGCCGAGGCCGTCGCTCCAGACCCGCCGCTGCGGATCAGGTGCGCTCGGCTGCGGCGCGGCGGCGCTGGTCGAGGAGTCGTTGCGGTCGAAGAAGCCCATGGAGGGACGGTATCGGCTCGGGCCGACCTGCCGTCCCTCCTTGACACCCCGGCCGCGCCGCGGCGATCCGGGGGTCAGAGACCGGCGGGCTTCTCCTTCGTGCGCAGCCAGGTGTCGAAGAAGTCCGCCAGGTCGGAGCCGGAGACGTTCTCGGCCAGGGCCTGGAAGTCGGCGGTCGTCGCGTTCGAGTAGCGGTTCTCGGAGGCCCAGCGCTTCAGCAGCACGCCGAACGCGTCCGCGCCGATCCGGTCGCGGAGGGCGACGAGGGTCAGGCCGCCGCGGGCGTAGACGGGCGCGTCGAAGAGGCCCGCGGCTCCGGGGTCGGCGACGGCGGTCGACCAGAACGGGTCGTCGGCGGGAGCGGCGGCGACCCGGGCGGCGGACTCGGTGACGCTCGCGCCGCCGGTGTGCTCCTCCCAGAGCCACTCGGCGTAGGTCGCGAAGCCCTCGTTCAGCCAGATGTCGGACCAGGTCTCCGGAGTGACGCTGTCGCCGTACCACTGGTGCGCGGTCTCGTGCGCGACGGTCGACTCGTCCGCGCCGCCGGAGTAGAACGAGCGGCCCTGGGTCTCGAGGGCGTAGCCGATCCGCTCGTCGTCGACCACGGCTCCGGCCGAGCGGAACGGGTACGGGCCGAAGACGGAGGAGAAGTAGTCGATGATCGCGCCCTGCTTCGCGAGCGCCGCCTCGGTGCGGGCGCGGGTGTCGCCGGTGATGTCCCGGTCGATCGCGTCGATGGTCGTCACGCCGCCCTGGGTGGAGCGGACCAGGTCGTAGTCGCCGATGTTCACCATGGCGAGGTAGCTCGCCATCGGGCTGGTCTCGACCCAGCGGGAGGTCGTCCACCCCTTCGACGTGGTGGGGGAGCCGACCGGCAGGCCGTTCGCGACCACCGTCCGGCCCTCCGGGACCGTGATGCTGAAGGTGTAGCGCGCCTTGTCGGCGGGCGAGTCGTTGACGGGGTACCAGGTCGAGGCGCCGTCCGGCTCGCTGGCGACCAGGGCGCCGTCGTCCGTCGACCACCAGCCGAAGGGGGCCCCGGTGCCGTCGACGGGGTTCCCGGTGGTCCCGGCGTAGTCGATGCTCACCAGCGCGGGCAGGCCCTTCCGGAGGGTCCGGGCGGGCGTGACGGTCAGCTCGTCCCCCGACTGCGAGAACCGGGCGACCCCGGCGTTGACGGTGACCTTCGAGACGGTGAGGCCGGTCAGGTCGAAGGAGAGCGAGCGCAGGTCCTTCTGGGGCGCGAGGGTGACCACGGCCCTGCCGCCGAGGGCCCGGGTCGCCGGATCGTACTTCAGGACGAGGCTGTAGGTGAGGGCGTCGAAGCCGCTGCTGCCGAGGCCGGGGAAGTAGGGATCGCCGGCGCTGGTGCCCCCGTCGACGGCGCCCGCGCGGGCGGCGGGGGAGGCGATGGCGGCGGGTGCGAGGAGGAGGGAGGAGGCCACGAGCGCGCTGAGCGCGGCTGACGCACGGAATGTCATGTCCGCACGCTAGCGGGCGGGCGTTTCGTGCGCGTGTCGGCACCGTGCCGAGGAGAAGCCCCGTCGATCGACGGACGGGCGATCACGTTCCTGCCGGGGCGAGTCAGCTGCGGAATCCGTCGCGGTCACGGAGCATCGCACGGTGGAATTACCCATTCGAGCCGCCGGAGCCCCGCGGATCGTTGCGTCGGCGACGGATTCCGCACTACAGTCGCCGTGTTCATGCAGGTGCATGGGGTGCGGTACCCGAAGCCGCACTGCACCGCCCTGCTCGGAGCAGACGCCTCCGCCGGGAGGGATGACGATCCTCTCTCCCGGCGGGAGGCGGACCGGGCGGGTCCGCCCGGCCGCCGCCGGCGCTACGCCGGGACGCGCACCGTCAGCCCGCCGGGCTCGATCCAGGTGCGGAACGCCGAGGTCGAGCCGAACGGATCGCCGTCGAGCTCGATCTCCTGCGCGTGCTCGAGGCGGACCGTGAGGTCGCGGCCCTTCACGTACCGCAGGGCCGACACCTCCTTGGTCAGGCCCATCAGCTTCTTGCCGACGACGCCGCTGCGGCGGAGCACGCCGTTCTCCCACACCACCTTGAAGATGATCTGCACCCAGCCGAAGAAGCCCTCGGGGCGCAGCAGGACGATGTCGAACTCGCCGTCGTCGACGGCCGCGTCCGGCAGCAGGAGGATGTTCGCCGGCAGGGCGCCGCAGTTGCCCACGATGATCGTGTGCGCGCGCACCTTGCGGGTCTTCGAGCCGTCGAGGCGGTAGCGGAACTCGAGCTGGTTCTTGTCGAGCAGGGCCTTCCGCAGCGCGTCCACGTAGGCGAGCCAGCCGGCCCGCTTCTTGAGGTCGTCGTCGGTGTTGGCGAGCATCTTCGCGTCGATCCCGAGGCCCGCCATCACGACGTAGGCGTGGCGGTCGCGGCCCGTGGAGGTCTCGATGTCGATCATCCCGACGTCGATCGCCCGGTCCTGTCCGGAGAACGCGACGGTCAGGGAGTTGTCGATGTCGTCGAGCGTGAGGTTCAGGTTGCGGGCGAGCAGGTTGCCGGTGCCGGAGGGCAGCAGCGCGAGCGAGGCGTCGGAGCCGCGGAGGGCCTCCGCCACGACGCGGACCGTCCCGTCGCCGCCGGCCGCGATCACGACGTCGGCGCCTGCGGCGAGGGCCTCCTTCGTCTGACCGGCTCCGGGGTCCTCGACGGAGGTCTCGTACCAGAGCGTCTCCTCCCAGCCGGCGGCCTCCTCGGCGCGCTTCACAGCGGCCTTCACGGACTCCAGGTCGACCTTGACGGGGTTGTAGACGAGGGCGGCGCGGCGGCGCTCAGGCATCGTCGCGGCTCTCGTCGAGCTCGTCGCCGTTCTCGTCGACACGGCCCGGACGCACGGCGGCGTCCTCGCGGATGTCGATGCGGGTGTCGCCGGCCTCGGTGGTGGAGACCTCGATGCGCGGGGCCGCGTCGGCCTCCGTCGCCTTCGGGGCGCTGGTCAGCTGGTCGTGGCGGTCGTCCGCGCTCTGGTCGGTCATGCCTGGACGGTAGCAGCGGGCGATCCGCGCCCGCGCGGGCTTGCGTCAGCGGCTGCGTGCCGCCTGAAGACCCCAGAGCACGAGCGGGATCTGGAGCGGGAGGCGCAGCAGCGTGATCACCCGGGTCCCAGGCCGACGGGCGTCCCGCGCCATCTGCACGTTGCCGGGGAGGACGGCGGCCATCAGGGCGGCGGAGGCGAGACCGCCGGCCGCGCGGGTCCGCGGGTGCAGCGTCGCGGCCGCGCAGACCAGCTCCGCCGCTCCCGAGACGAGGACCCATCCGCGCGCCGAGCCGGGCATCCCTCGCGGGACGACCGCGTCGAAGGTCCGCGGGTGCACCAGGTGCACGACTCCCGAGACCGCCATCGCCGACACGAGCACGAGCGGGCCCGCGCCCAGGCCGCTCATCGGCCCTCCGCCCCGCGCTCGAGCGGAGCGACGTGGTCGAGGATCCGGCGCCACTCGCGCACCAGCGCCAGCCGGCCGGCCCCGTCGACCGTCACGGTGCGCGCCCGCGCGAGGCGGCCGCGGTACCAGCGGCCGTCCTCGGCGCTCGCCACCGGGTCCGCGTCGCCGTGGACCAGGAGCGTCTCGGCGGTCACCCGGTCGAGGTCGTCGGCCCAGGAGCCGTCGCGGAGCGCCGCGAGGTCGGTCGCGGCGCCGCTCGAGCCCTGCCGCCAGCCCTCGGCGAGCATCCGCTCCAGCCGGTTGCGCAGTCCGCCGTGGGTGGCGAGCACCGGGTCGTCGGAGTCGATCCCGAGCGCGTCCAGGCCCGGCTGCGTCTGCGGGAGGGCGGCGGCGATCGCGTCGGCGTCCTCCCCGCGGAGGGTCTCGCGCCGCTCCCACGCGCTGGTGGGGTGCACGATCACGCCGGCCTGCGGGGGCGCGGGGGTGCCGACCAGCGCGAGGCGGTCCACGAGGTCGGGGTGCCGGGCCGCGAGCGAGAGCGCGAACGCGCCGCCGGAGCCCCAGCCGACCACGCCGACGCTGCCGAAGCGGGCGCCCTCGACCATGCGGGCGGTGCGCTCGGAGCGGCGCAGGTACTCGGCGAGGTCGTCCGCGCGGTCCTCGACGCGGCCGTGAGCGGCGTCGACCGGGTCCGAGGCGCCGTAGCCGGGGCGGTCGAGGATCAGCAGGTGCAGGCCCCAGGGGCCGGTGACAGTGGGGTCGGGGTCGAAGCCGCCCGCTCCGGGAGTGGGGTGGCAGAACACCACCAGCCGGTCGGCGACGGGATCGCCCGCCGCCGAGACGCCCATCCCGCGGCCGGACCGCAGCTCGAAACGGTGGTTCGCCATGTCGCCTCCCGGGTGCGCCGAGGGTCGGCGCGTCGCCCCCAGTCAAGCGGAGACGGCGGCCCGCGCGCTGGGCCTTGTGCCGGAGCGGGAGCAGTCGGACGCGTCCGGACCGGGCGTGCTCGATGCGGGTGGTGCGACCGTCGTCAACCCCGGTGACGCACCCTCCGCCGTCCGGTGGACTGGACGGTCCCTCGAGGAAGGACCACCCGTGATCCGCACAGCACTGCCCGCGACCGTCGACGACGTGGAGCTCGACCCGGTCGGCGACGACGGCTGGCGTGTCCGCGCCCGCACCGAGGACCCGCGGGAGCCGGAGGCCGTGCTCGGCTTCATCACGCCGGTCGACGGCGGCTTCGAGGCGCACCGCCTCGGGCTGCCGCAGGAGGACGTGACCTGCCCGTCGCTCGAGGACGCGCTCTCGAGGTACGTCGCCGAGGAGCCGCTGCCCGCGTGGATCCGCTCCGCCCGGAAGGATCCGCGGACCGGCTTCCTCGGCGAGCGGGAGGTCGTGGTCGGCACCCCCGAGGCCGAGGGGGCGGGCCTCCTGGTCGTGCACGTCGACGGCGAGCTCGCCGGGCACGTCGTCGCGACCACCCCGATCGCCTTCGTCGCTGAGCGCGGCGACCTCCCGCCCCTCGTCGTCGAGTCGATGGACGGGCTCCTCGCGCTCGTCTCGGGACTGCGCCGGTAACCCCTGACCCCCGCGGAGGTCGACCCCCGTGGCAGGCGGTCGGCCGCCGCCTAGCGTGCTGGGAGCGGGCCGGCACCGCCGCCGCCCCGCACCTCGGACGACGAAGGGAATCACCATGACCGACTTCACTGACCGCACCGCGATCATCACCGGCGGCGCCGGAGGCATCGGCCTCGCGACCGCCCGCGCGCTCCTGGACGCCGGAGCCCGCGTCGTGCTGGTCGACATCGACCAGTCGGCGCTCGACGAGGCGGCCGCGGGCCTCGAGGCGGAGGGGCGCGTCCTCACCGTCCGCGCCGACGTCTCCGACCCCGACGACGTCGACCGCTACGTGAGCGCGACCGTCGACGCCTTCGGCGGGATCGACGTCTTCTTCAACAACGCCGGCATCGAGGGGAGGGTGGCGTCGATCGTCGACACGGCCCCCGAGGACTTCGACCGCGTCATCGGCATCAACCTGCGCGGTGCCTTCCTCGGGCTCCGCTCCGTGCTGCCGCGGATGATCGAGCAGGGGCGGGGCAGCGTGATCAACACCTCCTCCGTCGCCGGGCTCGACGGCGCCCCGGGCCTCAGCCCCTACGTCGCCTCGAAGCACGGGGTCGCCGGGCTCACCAAGAGCGCGGCCCTCGAGGTCGCGGGCACCGGCGTCCGGGTCAACTCGATCCACCCGTCGCCCGTGAACACGCGGATGATGCGCTCGATCGAGGCGGGCGGCGGCGACGCTGAGAAGCAGCGTGCCGCCTACGAGGCCGGGATCCCGCTCGGACGCTACGCCGAGGCCTCGGACATCGCCGCGCTGGTGCTCTTCCTCGCCTCGGACGAGAGCTCGTTCATCACGGGCGCCCAGTACCGGATCGACGGCGGGATGGGCGCCGGGCAGTAGCGGCGCGGGCCGGGCCGCGGGCGGGAGCCGTCGTCGCCGACGCACCGTCCGTTCGCCCCATGTTCACGTGACGCCGCGGAGGAGGGGAGCGAGGATGGGGGCGTGTCCCGTCGCCTCCTCCTCCCCGTCGCCGGCGTCCTCGCCGCGGCCCTCGCCGCCGGCGGGCTGACGCTCCTCGTCTGGACGATCGACGAGACGCCGTTCGCACGGCCCGACGCCGGCTTCGACCGTCTGAAGAGCGAGGTCGCCGCGGTGCCCGGAGTCTCCCTCGATGGCGCCGAGCGCTGGGTCGAGGCGCCGGCGTTCGGCCCGCCGACCTCCTGGGTCGGGGTCGCGGTCGAGGAGCCGGCGCTCGCCGACGCCCTCGCGACGGCCTGTGCGACCGAGTACGCGGATCCGGTGCTGTGGTCGTTCCGGGCGACGTCCGCAGGCGGGAACACCCTCTCCTTCGCGGGCGCGGAGGAGCCGACCGCCGCGTGCCCCGCTCCCGCTGTCGACGCGTCGGCCCTGCTCGAGCGGATCGACGGGCTCGGCCGCGGCCTGGAGCTGCACGCGTCGCTCCGCGAGGGGTCCTTCGCCCTCGACTCCTTCGAGGACGTCTCCGGCGGGCTGCCCGCGCTGCTCCCGATCGTCCGGGCGGCGGAGGACCTGCGGGACGCTGCGGGCGCGGAGCGGGGCGCCCCGGTCGAGATCTCCGGTCCCTGGGCCGCGATCACCGTCGGTCCCGGCGAGCAGGAGCGGATTGCCGCGCTGCTCACGACCCTCGTCGGGGAGCACGGCGTCACCGCCTACTGGGCGACCGAGGACGGCCTGCGGATCGTCGCGCCCGACGGCGGGCACGCCGCGATCGAGGCCGCCGTGCGCGACTCCGGGCTGCCGGTGGCCGACCGGCCCCTGCGCTTCGAGGCCGACGAGTCCTGACGCCGGGCGGCCGTCATGCGCGCCAGGCCGCCAGCTCCTCCGGGGTCGCCAGAACGCGATGGGTCGGCGAGAGCTCGTGGACGCTCCCGGCCGAGTAGTCGATCCCGAGCGCGACCGGGTCGTACGGCTCGGAGGGGGCGCGGCGGCGCATCGCGCGCGGGTCGGCCGAGAGCACGGCGCGCAGCAGCGAGCGGGTGTAGGGGTGCACGGGCCCGGAGAAGATCTCGGCCGTCGTGCCCGTCTCGACCAGGTGGCCCTTGTGCATGACCCCGATGCGGTCCGAGATGTACTTCACCATCGCGAGGTCGTGGGCGATGAAGAGGTACGCGGTGCCGAGCTCCTCCTGGAGCGCGCGCATCAGGTTCACGACCTGCGCCTGGATCGAGACGTCGAGCGCCGAGACGCACTCGTCCGCGATCACGAGGTCGGGCTGCATCACGAGCGCGCGGGCGATGCCGATGCGCTGCCGCTGGCCGCCCGAGAACTGGTGCGGGTAGCGGTCGGCGTGGGAGCGGTCGAGGCCGACCTTCTCGAGGATCGCGTAGACCTTCTCGTCGCGCTCGGCCGCCGAGGAGTACCGGCGCTGGGTGGTGAGTCCCTGCGCGACGATGTCGAAGACGGTCTTGCGCGGATTGAGGCTCGACATCGGGTTCTGAAAGATCATCTGGATGCTGGAGCGCAGGTGGTCGCGCTGGGCGGCGTCGAGCCGGCCGCTGATCGTGCGGCCCGCGAGCACGACCTGGCCGTCGGTCGGGTCGATCAGCCGGATGATCGAGCGGCCGATCGTGGACTTGCCGCTGCCGGACTCGCCGACCAGCCCGAAGGTCTCGCCGCGCCGGATCTCGAAGTCGACGCCGCCGATCGCGGTCACGTGGTGCCGCCGGCCCAGCCGGAACACCTGGGTGAGGCCGCGCACCGAGAGCAGGGCGGGCGCGGAGTCGGGCGTCGGAGCGAGTGCGGTCACGGGGTCGGTCCTTCACTGGGGGCGAGCATGGCGTCGATCTTGGCGCGCAGCGGCGCCGGCATCTCGACCGGGGGAGCGGAGGGGTGGCAGAGCCACGAGGCGACCCGGTGTCCGCCGCCCACGTCGAAGAGGGGCGGCTCCTCGACGAAGTCGATCTCGAGCGCGAACGGGTTCCTCGGAGCGAAGGGGTCGCCCGGCGCGCGGTTCACCAGGCTCGCCGGGCTGCCGGGGATGGCGAACAGCTCGGGGGAGTCGGTGGTCAGGTCCGGCATCGCGGAGAGCAGGCCCCAGGTGTAGGGGTGCCGCGGGTCGTAGAAGACCTGCTCGGCGGTGCCCTGCTCGATGATCCGTCCGGCGTACATCACGCTGACGTGGTCGGCGACGGTCGCGACGACTCCGAGGTCGTGGGTGATGAAGATCACCGAGAGCCCACGGTCCGCCTGCAGGCGCTTCAGCAGCTCGAGGATCCGCAGCTGGATCGTCACGTCGAGCGCGGTCGTCGGCTCGTCGCAGATCAGCACGTCCGGGTTGCACGACAGCGCGATGGCGATGTTGACCCGCTGGCACATGCCTCCGGAGAGCTGATGGGGGTACTGCTTGAACCGCCGCTCCGGATCGTCGATGCCGACCTCGCCGAGCAGCTCCACGGCCCGGGCGCGCGCCTCGCGACGGCCGAGCCCGAAGTGCTCCTGGATCCCCTCCATCACCTGCTTGCCGACCGACATCGTCGGGTCGAGGCAGGTCAGGGCGTCCTGGAACACCATCGCGATGCGGCGCCCGCAGATCTCGCGGCGGATCGCCGACTCGGGCATCGCCGCGATGTCCTTCGCGGTCACCGTGCCGTCGTCGCTCCGGTGCGAGAACTCGATGCTGCCCGCGGTGATCCGCTGGTTGCGGGCCATCAGGCCGAGGATCGCGCGCGCCGTCACCGACTTGCCGCTGCCGGACTCGCCGACGATCGCGACCACCTCGCCCTCGTGCAGGTCGAAGCCCAGTCCGCGGATCGCCTCGACGCTGCCGCCCTCGTTGTCGAACGAGATCGCCAGATCTCGCACCGACAGGAGGACTCTGCCGCGCTCCGGTCCGGCCGTGTCCTGACGGGTCGTGCCCGTGCTGCTCTCGGTCATGTCAGTGGCCTCTCGAGTGGGACAGTCGCGGATCGGTGGCCTCTTTCAACCCGTCGGCGACGAGCGTGAACGCCACCATGAGCAGGCCCAGCACGACCACGGGGACGATCACGAGGAACGGATAGGAGAGGAACGACTTGTAGCCGACGCTGACGAGCGAGCCGAGCGAGGCCATCGGCGCCTGGACGCCCAGGCCCACGAACGACAGGTACGACTCGGTGAAGATCGCCGACGGGATCGAGAACATGCTCATCGTCACGATCGGGCCGATGATGTTCGGGAGGATCTCGACGAACACGATCCGGCTGTCCCGCGCTCCGAGGGTGCGCGAGGCGAGCACGTACTCCTCCGTCTTCTGGCGCAGCGCCTGCGCGCGGCTGACGCGGCTCATCGCGAGCCAGTTGCTCAGCAGGAGGCCGAAGACGATGGCGCCGATGCCCGGCCCGACGGCGACCACGAAGAGCGTCACGATCACCAGCTGCGGGATGCCGGAGAGCACCTCGACCACGCGCTGCATCGCCGAGTCGGTGCGACCGCCGAAGTAGCCCGAGACCAGGCCGTAGGTCATGCCGATGACCACGTCGATCGCGAAGGCGATCACGGCGATCAGGAGCGAGACGCGGGTGCCGCTCCAGACCCGCGACCACACGTCGCGGCCCAGCTCGTCGGTGCCGAAGAGGAAGTAGGTGCCGGGCGGCAGGCCCGCCGCGGCGTACGCGTCCCGGCCGTCGCGGGTGCCGTCGAGGATCCCGAGGCCCTCGAGCAGCGGCACGCGCGGCGGGAGGAAGCGCGAGCCGACGTCCGCTCCTCCTCCGGCTGCGGGGAAGAAGGGGACCACCAGGCTCAGCACGACGATGACCACCAGCAGCACCAGGCCGACCATCGCCGGCCAGTTGCCGCGGAAGCGCCGGGCGATGTCGCGGCCGCCGCCGCGGATGATGCGGGTGGAGGTGGTCGGCGGCCCGGCGGGCCGGTTGCCCGGCGAGACGAGGCGCAGGCCCTCGGGCGGGACGCCGGCGTCGAGGCCGGCCGTGGGGGAGACGCGGTCGCTCATGCTGCCTGTCCTGCCAGTCGGATGCGGGGGTCGATCAGTCCGTAGAGCACGTCGACGAGCAGCATCACGAGGATGTAGATGATGCTGTAGACGAGGCTGATCGCGATGACGATGTTGTAGTCGACGTTCTGGATCGCCGTGAGCAGCAGCTGGCCCAGGCCCGGCGCTCCGAAGATCTGCTCGATGACGACGGAGCCGGTGATCAGGCCGATCAGCAGCGGCGAGAGCACCGTGATGATCGAGACCAGGGTGTTGCGCAGAGCGTGCCGGCCGATCACCTTGGAGGGGCCGATGCCCTTCGCCTTCGCCAGGAGGATGTAGTCGCTCTCGAGGCAGTCGAGCATCTCGGAGCGGGCGTAGCGGGCGGTCACCGCCATCACGTAGGCGGCGAGCGAGATCGTCGGCAGCACGCTCGAGGTGAAGGGGTCCGACTCGGAGTACCGGATCGGCAGCAGCTTCCACTCGAAGCCGACGAAGTAGACCAGCAGCAGCGCGATGACGAACGACGGGACGCTGAAGGCGATCACCGAGACGAACGTCGAGAGGTTGTCGAACCAGCCGCGCGGGCGGATCGCTGAGACGATGCCGATCAGCAGTCCCAGCACCACGCCGAGGACGAGGGCCTGCAGGCCGATGCGGATCGTGACGGGCAGGCGGCTGCCGAGCATCTCCGAGACGGGGAAGTCCGGGATGAGGTTGTACGAGATGCCGAAGTCGCCGCGGGCGAGGTTCACCAGGTAGGTGCCCAGCCGCAGCAGCACCGGCTCGTCGAGCCCGTACTTCTGCGTGAGGAGCGCCTTCTGCACCGCGTCGAGCTTCTCGCTGTTGAAGGGCGAGCCCGGGAGCAGCTGCAGCAGCGCGAACATCACGATCGCGATCGCGATGATCGTGAAGACCGAGGTGAGCAGCCGGGTGGCGACGTACTTCGTCACCGGCTCGACCCCTCGGCGAGCACGGCGCGCTCGCCGTCCTCGGGGATGCCGGCCCAGGAGCGGGCGTGGAACTGGGTCAGCCCCACGCGCACCAGGGCGCGGCGGGCGAGGGAGTCGATGATCTCCTCCACCGAGGCGGGCCGCGTGTAGAAGGCGGGGACCGGCGGCGCGATGATGCCGCCCGAGCGGGCCACCGCGTCCATCGCGGCGAGGTGGCCGCGGTGCAGCGGCGACTCCCGCACCATCAGGAGCGTCGGCACGCCCTCCTTGAGGCAGACATCGGCCGCCCGCGTGATCAGGTTGTCGGCGAGGCCGTAGGCGATGCCGCTCAGGGTCTTGATCGTGCAGGGCGCGATCACCATCGCCGTGGCGGGCGTGGACCCCGACGCGATGGAGGCGCCGATGTGCGCGGGCCGGTGGGCCGTGTCGGCGAGCGCCTCCACCTGCTTCTGGGTGAGGCCGCACTCCTGGTCGAGCGTCATCGCGCCCGCCTTCGAGACGATGACGTCGCTGCGCAGCCCCGGATCCATCCGCAGCAGCTCGAGGATGCGGACCCCGATCCCGACTCCGGAGGCGCCGGTGATGGCGACGATCACGCGGCCGGGGGGCTCCTGGCGGGTGCGGTTCATGCGAGGCCTTCCTTGTCGAGGGTGAGCACGGACTGCGCGAGCGCGTGCACGCCCACCGCGATGTCCGTGATCCCGGTGTACTCCTCCGGGCAGTGGCTGCGGCCGTCCTGCGAGGGGATGAAGATCATGCCGATGGGTCCCAGTCTCGCCATCTGCACCCCGTCGTGCCCGGCTCCGCTGTAGAGGCGGGCGGCGGGGTGGCCGAGGCGCTCGATGGAGCGGCCGATGCCGTCCGCGAGGCGGGGGTCGATGGCCGTCGGGCGCTCCCAGGGCAGCCACGTCACCTCGTGGCCGAGGCCGCGCGCCGCCGCCTCGAAGGCCGCGGCCTCCGCGATCTGCTCGCGGGCGATGGTGAACCAGCCGGGGTCGGGGCTGCGGAACTCCGCGGTGACCAGGGCGCTCTCGGTGACGACGCTGGTCGCCTCCGGGGTGAAGGTGACGGAGCCGACGGTGCCGACCGCCTCCGCGGCCCGGGAGGCGATGCGCTCGACCGCGAGGACCACGCCGGCCGCGGCGCAGCCGGCGTCGTGCCGCAGCGCCATCGGCATGGTGCCCGCGTGGTCGCGGCGGCCCGAGAAGAGGGTGCGGAACCGCGAGATGCCCGCGATCGAGGTGACGACTCCGAGCGGCAGCCCCTCGCGCTCGAGGACCGGGCCCTGCTCGATGTGCAGCTCGAGGAAGCCGAGCACCTCGTCGGGGCTCCAGCGGGTGCCCGAGAGCGGGTCGGACCATCCGGCGGCCTCCAGGGCGGCGCCGAGGGTGCGCCCGGTGTCGTCGGTCGCCGAGAGGTGCTCGCCCGTGAGGGAGCCGGCCAGCGCGCGGCTGCCCAGGCAGGAGAGCTCGAAGCGGTTGGCCTCCTCGTTGTAGAAGTCGACGACGCGCAGGTCGTGGTGGAGCCGGATCCCCGACTCCTGCAGCAGGCGCGCCACCTCGATCGCGCCCAGCACGCCGACGACGCCGTCGTAGCGCCCGCCGCCGTCCACCGTGTCCGTGTGCGAGCCGATCACGATCGCGCGGCGGGCGGCTCCCGTGCCGGCGAGGGTGCCGATCACGTTGCCGATTCCGTCGATCCGGACCTCCAGGCCCGCGGAGCGCATCCGCTCGGCGACCCAGTGACGGGAGTCGGTGTCGACCTCGGTCATCGCCACGCGGCTCCAGCCGGGGCGCGAGGAGTCGACGAGGCCGGCGATCTCGTCGAGGTCGAGGGCCAGCCGGCCGGCGTCGGGGAAGCGCACGTCGGGGGTCATCGCGGGTCCTCCCCGTCGTCGGCCAGGGAGCCGTGCACGACGACGGCGGGGCGGAGGGCGACTCCGTCGGCGACGAGGGCGTCGCGCACGCGGCGGAGGACGTCCCCGGGCGGGACGGCCAGCTCGGCGCCGAGGGCGCGGTCGCCCTCCTTGCGGGTCGCGTCCATCCCGACCTTCGTCACGGTGCCGCCGACCTGCATCGGCACGTTGCGGTCGGTGGCGACCCCGTCGACCAGCATCAGGTCGCGGTCCCACCGCATCCGGCTCGTCCGGGCCCAGTGCACGTGCTCCATGTCCCAGGCGTCCACGTCGGAGTCGACGACGGTGACCTGCTTGACCATGCTGACGGCCGCGAACGCGCCGAACATCACGCGCTTGGCGGTGCCCGGACGGCCGTTCGCGATCGCGACCACCACGTCGACCCGGCCGCCGCCGGAGTGGGTGACCGCCACGTCGACGACGTCGCAGCCGACGTTGCGCAGCGCGTGCCGGATGCCGGCGGCGATGGGCAGCGCCGCGATGTAGCTGTGCTCCGAGGAGAGGCCGGGCAGGATCACCTGGACCTCGGGGGACTCGCGACGGGTCACGGCGGTGACCTCGAGGGTGATCCCGTCGCCGTAGTCCTCGTACATGCCGTGGTACTCGTTCACGAGGCCCTCGTGCACCGGCCGGTCGGCGTGCAGGATCCCCTCGATCACGATCTCCGCGTCGGCGGGGACGAGCACGTCGCTCGTCGTGGCCCGCGCGACCCGCACCTCCTCGCCGAGCAGGTGCGCGGCGTGCTCCAGCTCGTCGTCGCCCAGGGCGAGGTAGCAGCAGGCGGCGAGCTGCACGGCCGGGTGCGCGCCGAGGACCACGGCGACGGGGAGCCCGCCGACGGCCGCGGCCGAGCGCGAGAGCGCGGTGAGGTGGTGGTTCGGCGCGATCCCGACGAAGCCGGTGGTCGCGTCGAGCGGCTTGATCCGCGCGTAGGAGGCGTTGCGGTGCCCGGTCACCGGGTCGAACGCCACGATGAGCCCGGCGGTGAGGTAGCCGCCGGAGTCCTTCTCGAACCAGACCGGAGCGACGACCTCCTGCCACACGGACGCGGCGGGCAGGCGCACGGCCTGCACCGGAGCGTCCTCGACCACGCGCACCGGGGTGCGGTCGGCGACCGCGGCGGTGAGCCGGTCGAGCAGCTCGTCGACCCGGCAGCCGACGGCGCGGGCGATCCGCTCGCGGCTGGAGAGCACGTTGCCGACGACCGGGTGGGCCGAGCCGGCGACCGAGGTCAGGCGCACGGCCGGGCCGCGGTCCAGCAGCGCGAGCACGCTCGCCAGCTCGAAGCGGGCGTCGACGGTGCGCTCGACGGTGACGAGCTCGTCGGCGGGCAGCGCGTCGACGAAGGCGCGGAGGGACTGCTCGCCCATCAGGCGGCCCTCGCGACGAAGCGTCCGTCGCCCGGCTCCGCGAGCAGGCCCTCGGCCCGGCTGAAGACGGGGGTGCCGCGGACGACGGTGGTCTCGAGGCGGCCGGGGAAGGACATCCCGGCGTAGGGGCTCCAGGTGGCGGTCGAGAGCATCGGGGTGTCGTCGATCACGGTCGTGCCGGACGGATCGACGACGGCGAAGTCCGCGTCCAGGCCCGCCTCGATCGCGCCCTTGCGGTGCCCGAGGCCGAACGCGCGGGCGGGGTTCGTCGCGAGGACCTCGGCGGCGCGCAGCAGCGAGAGGCGGCCGCCGAGGTATCCGGCGCCGATCACGATCGGCAGCAGGGTCTGCACGCCGGGCGCCCCGGAGGCGTTGTCGAAGATCACGTCGGCGCTCTTCTTCGCCAGCGGCCACGGCGCGTGGTCGGAGGTCACCAGGCCGATCCGGCCGTCGGCGAGCGCCTCCCACATCCCGCGGGCGTGCTCGGCGGTCCGCAGCGGCGGGTTGATCTTGCCGAGCGCGCCGAGCCGCTCCATGTCGTCCTCGGTGAGGACGAGGTAGTGCGGGCAGGTCTCCAGCGTCGCGTCGAGCCCGCGGGCGGCGCTCGCCGTCACGAGCTCGACGGTGCCGGGGAGGCTCGCGTGGAAGATGTGGAAGGGCACACCGGCCGCCGAGGCGAGCTCGAGCCCGAGCGCCACCGAGGAGGTCTCGGACACGGGCGGGCGGCTGCGGACGTGGTCGAGGGGGGCGGTGCGGCCCGCGGCTTTCGCCGCCGCGACGAGCGCGCCGATGATCTCGCCGTCCTCCGCGTGCACGCCGACGCGGACGCCGCGCTCGGCCATGATCGCGAAGGCCTCGAGCAGCTGGTCGGAGGGGATGCGGGGGAAGCGGATCGGGTCGGTCTCGAACAGCGAGACCTTGAATCCGCAGACGCCCTCGTCGATCATCCCGGCCACGTCCCGCGCGCCGTCCCCGGGGCGGACCGTGCCGTGCAGGGCGACGTCGACGACGGCCTCGCGCTCGAGGCGCTCGCGCTTGGCGACGACGGCGGCGGCCGTGTTCACCGGGCTGCCCGCGTCGTAGGGCATGTCGAGGATCGTGGTCACCCCGCCCGCGGCGGCGGCCGAGGTCGCGCCGGTGAACGTCTCGGCCGGCTCCGAGAAGGCGTGGACGTGCGCGTCGACCGCGCCGGGCAGGACGAGCATCCCCGCGCCGCCGATCACGACCGAGGCCTCCGTGAGGGCGCGCGCCGCTTCGCGTCCGCCGAGCACGGCGGCGATGCGGCCGTCCTCGACGACCACCGCCCCGTCCTCGATCACGGCGCCCGGCGTGACGACGCGGCCGTGGACGACCGTCCCGCCCGCGGTCACCGCACGGCTCCGATGCGCGCCTCGACGGCGGTGAGGACGGTGCCGAGCACGACCATCGCCTGCGCGTTGATCATCTGCTCCGACTGGTAGATGTCCTCGCGGGTCATCGGCACGATCGAGCGGACCGCCTCGTAGGCGGCCGTGCTGCCCTCGCCGAGCGCCCGGTCCTCCAGGTGCGGCGACGCGAGGTCGATGCCCTGGGTGGCGAGGATGAACTCCACTCCGAGGATCACCTGCGTGTTGTGGATGATGCTGCGCGCCTTCCGCGAGGAGAAGGTGCACATCGAGACGTGGTCCTCCTGGTTCGCCTTCGTCGGGATCGAGTCGACGACGGAGGGGAAGCACAGCACCTTGTTCTCGGAGGCGATGGCGGCCGCCGCGCAGTGCACGATCGAGAAGCCCGTGTTGAGGCCGAGCTGGCCGCCGACGAGGTTGAGCGGCAGGCCGTAGCTGAGGTTGGGGTCGGTGAGGCGGAACGAGCGGCGCTCCGAGATGGCGCCGATCTCGGCGACCGCGATCGCGATGAGGTCGGCCGCGACGCCGATCGGCTCGCCGTGGAAGTTGCCGCCGGAGAGGACGTCGTAGCCGCCCTCGCCGTCCGGGAGCACCAGCGGGTTGTCGGTCGCGGCGTTGGCCTCGCGCACCAGCAGCGTCTGCGCGAACAGGAGCGACTCGCGGGTCGTGCCGTGCACCTGCGGCGCGCAGCGCAGCGAGTAGGCGTCCTGCACGCGCGGCTTGTAGACGCCGCCGACGCGCTGCTCGTCCGGGAGGCGGAGGCGGCGCGCCTCCTCGACGGTGCGCTCGCTGCCCGCGGTGAGGGCGCGGACGTTCGCGGCCACGTCGACCTGGCCGGGGGCGTTGCGGGCGAGGTGGATGCGCTCGTCGAACGCGTCGAGCTCGCCGCGGATCGCCTCGAGCGAGAGCGAGAGGGCCACGTCCGCCTGGCGGGTGAGGCTCCACGCGTCGTGCAGGGCGAGGCAGGCGGTGGCGAGCGAGATGGTGGAGCCGTTGATCAGGGCGAGGACGTCCTTGGGCTTGAGCTCGAACTCGGTGGCGAGTCCGGCCGCAGTGAGGGCCTCGACGGCGGGCATCCGCACGCCGCGGTGGTAGGCCTCGGCCTTCTCGTGGCCGACCATCACGCTGACCATGTGCGCGAGGGGGGCGAGGTCGCCCGAGGCGCCGACCGAGCCCTGGCCCGGGATGACCGGGAGGACGTCGGCGTTGAGCATCGCGATCAGGCGGTCGATGCACTCGATCCGCACGCCCGACATGCCCTTGGCGATCGCGTTGGTGCGCAGCAGCAGCAGCGCGCGGGTCTCGTCGAGGGGGAGCGGCTCGCCGACTCCGGCGGAGTGGGAGTTGATGACCAGGCGCTGGAAGCGGGCCTGGTCCTCGGCGGGGACGCGGACGTCCATCAGCCGGCCGAGCCCGGTGTTGATGCCGTAGATGGCGGGGGCGTCGGGGGCGAGGAAGTGCTCGTCGACGTAGGCGCGGGCCTCGTTCGTGACCCGGCGGGCCTCGTCGCTGAGGACGACCTCGGGGAACGTGCCGTCCGAGAGCCCGCGGGCGACGAGCGCGATGTCCTCGATCGTGAGCGTGAAGCCGTCGATCTCGACGAAGTCGGGCTGAGAGGAGCCGATCGTGGCGGTTCCGCTCGTCTGTGCCAGTTCAGTCATGGGAGTGAGTCTCTTTCGTTGATCCGGCTTCGGAGCCTCGGTCGTTCGGTGGTAGTGGCTTAAGTCTGCATAGAACGCGGTCGAGCAGCAAGTCAGCCGAACAGAAGCGCCGATGCGACGCTGCTGCCGAAGCGGATTCGGCTGCGTGCGGCAGTGAGGGCTCTCGGCCGAACGATGTTCGGCGCCGCGCCCCTCGCGCCCCGCGCACGACGAAGGGCCGCCCGCCGCGCTCGAGGCGCGGGCGGACGGCCCTGCGGAGGTGCGGTCGCGCTCAGCCGGCCGGGGCCGCGTGCACGGTCCGAGGGTCGTTGAACGACTGGACGCGGCCCGAGAACTCCGACTCGAGGTCGAGCAGCTCCTGCGCGGCGAAGAACGCCATGCCGCTGTGGCCCGGGTACTCCTCCGGCATCAGCTCGTTCGAGTAGGTGTTGCCCATCTCGGCGAGGTTCGCCCGGCCGGCCTCGATCATCCCGGCCATGGACGCCTTCATCGTGAAGTGCATCGTGACCAGCTGGAAGCCCAGCTCCGCCAGCTGCGCGAACGACATCTGCTCGAGGCCGCGCTTGGCGTTGATGTCGGCGAACATCTTCAGCCCCGGCACCCGGCGGGCCACCTCGGTGGCGTCCGCGAGGGTCGTGACGTTGACCACGACCGTCGCGTGCGCTCCGAGGGCGACGCAGTCGATCATCCGCTGGATGCCCTCCTCCAGATTCGCGCTGCCGTAGTTGCTGCGCGCGATCACCATGCAGTCGGTGCCCTCGACGGCGCGGACGGCGGCCCGCACCTTCGCGTAGTACTCCTCGCGGGGGATCATGTTGTCGGCCGAGACGTCCCGGGCGTAGCCGGGCTCGAACTCGTCCTCCATCAGCACCGCCATCGCGCCGGCCTTGGCCACCCGCCTGCAGGTCTCGTAGACCTGCAGGGGACTGGCGCCGAAGCCGTCCTCGATGTCGACCGCGAGCGGCAGCGGCGACATGTCGACGATCCGCTCCACCGCCCAGAGGAGCTCCTCCAGCGAGAGCAGTCCGAGGTCGGGGATGCCCTTCATCGACATCGACACCTCCGATCCGCTCAGCAGCATCGCCTCGAAGCCGGCCAGCTCGACCGCTCGGGCGGAGGAGCAGTCGAAGACGCAGGGGGCCAGGACGCTCCCGGACTCCATCAGCTCGCGCAGGGTCCTCGTCGCGGTCATCGTGCCGTCTCCTCTCGGGGGGTGGTCCGCATCAGTCGTCCTTCGTGACGAGGCGGTAGTTCCAGGTCAGGCTCACGTTGCGGACCTCCATGCCCTGCACGGCGGGGTTGATCAGCATCGCGATGCCGTTCTGCACGGTCGGGATCACCGCCACGTCGCCCATCAGGATGTCCTCCGCGTCGTGCAGGCTCTGCCAGCGCGCCTCCGGCTGGGAGAGCATGTCGGCGGTGCGGGCCGCGGCGATGATCGAGTCGTACTCCGGGTTCGCGTAGCCGCCGAAGTCGCGGGCGGAGGTGGAGGACAGCAGCTCCAGGAACGCCATCGGGTCCTTGTAGTCGGGGCCCCAGCGGAAGAGGTAGAGGTCGAAGTCGCCGGCCGTGGCCTGCTCGTTCGCCGTCGCCTTGGGCTGGCTGGTGAGCTCGATGCTCAGACCGGGCAGGTTCGCCTCCCACTGCGAGGCGACGTACTCGGCCTGCGCGATCGAGGCCTCGTCGTCCCAGTACGAGAGCGTGAGGCTCACGGAGTCGGTGCCCAGGACGGCGAGGCCCTTCGTCCAGGCGGCCTGCGCCGCGTCGAGGTCGTAGGCGAGGTAGCTGCCCCCCGTGTCGCGGAACTGCTTCCCGTCGGGTCCGACCGCCAGGTTCTGCCCGACGAAGTAGTCGGCCGGCTGGGCGCCGTTCTTCAGCACCTCGTCGGCGAGCGCCTCCTTGTCGAAGGAGGTGGCCAGCGCAGTGCGGATGTCCTCGTTCGCGAGCGCGGGATTCTGGAGGTTGGGGTAGAAGTACCACATGTGCACCTCGAGCGCCGTGGTCAGCTCGGGGGAGTCGGTGTAGCGGTCGATCAGGCTTCCGGAGATCTCGGTGAAGTCGAGGTCGCCGCTCTCCTGGAGGAGCGCCGCGGTCTGCGAGTCCTTCACCACCTGCCACTTGATCGCGTCCAGGTCGATGCCGGAGGCGTTCCAGTAGTCGGCGTTCCTGGCGACCGAGAAGTTGTTCGCGAAGTCCCACGAGTCCCAGACGAAGGGCCCGTTGTAGATCGTCGTCTCGGGGGTCTGGCCGTAGGTGTCGCCTACGCTCTCCAGGTAGGCCTGGTTCACCGGGAGGAACGCCGGCCGCACCAGCAGCGCCTGGAAGTAGGGCACGTCCGCGGCGAGCTGCACCTGCAGGGTCTTGTCGTCCAGCGCCGTGACGCCGAGCTGGGTGTAGTCCATCCCCTCGTTGACGATCTCGTTCGCGTTCTTGATACCGGCGGCGACCGCCTCGTTGCTGTTCGGGGCCGCGGTGGCCGGGTTCACCAGGCGCTTCCACGAGTACTCGAAGTCCTGCGCGGTGACCGGCGTCCCGTTGCTCCACGACGCGTCGCGGATCGTGAAGGTGTAGGTCAGGCCGTCGTCGGACTTCTCGACGCTCTCCGCCATCAGCGGGTCGATCTGGCCGTCGGCGTCGAGCGTGTAGAGGCCGTCGAAGACGGCGGTGAGCACCTCGTTCGACATGCCGTCGTTCACCTTGTGCGGATCGACGGCCTGCAGGGGGAGCAGCTTGCCGACGGTGAGGACGTGGGAGGACGTGCCGGCCTGACTCGACGACGTCGAGTCGGTGCCGCAGGCGGACAGCAGGCCGACGGCCGCGGTCATCGCGACCGCCGCCATCAGGAGCTTCGGGAGCCGTTTCATGGGAGGAGGTACCCCTTCGTGTGTGGTGCATCGGGAGACTCGGGGGAGTCGGGAGGGTGCGGCGTCATCGAGGGGACTGGCGCATGCGTTCGGTGATCTCGCAGAAAGTCTGCACGTCGATGCCCGTTGAGGCAAACGGTCTGTATCCTGTACAGCGATTCCTACTCTGGCCGCACAGAAGCGGCTCACCCCCGCGAAAGGTGTCTCCCTTGCCGAACATAATTAGGCCGGTCCGGCTCGACGAGGTCGACCGCGCGATCATCAACGTCCTGGTGCAGGACGGGCGCATCCCGAACAAGGAGCTGGCCGACCGGATCGGCCTCGCGCCCTCCTCCTCGCTGGCCCGGGTGCGGGCGCTGATCGAGAGCGGAGTCATCTCGGGCTTCCACGCCGAGGTCGACGCGCGCCTGCTCGGCAAGGGCATCCGCGCGATCCTCCGCGTCCAGCTGCGCGAGCACTCCCGAGCCGAGAACGCCCGCTTCGCCGAGGCGATGTCGAAGCTGCCCCAGGTGGTGAACCTGTGGCTGGTCGCGGGCGAGGACGACTACCTGATCGAAGTGGTCGCCGCGAGCCCCGACGAGCTGAGCGACTTCGTCCTCGACTGCGTCACCTCCGACCCGGTGGTCGCCGACACCTACACGACCCTGGTGTTCTCCCGCTGGCGCGGCGTCGGGCCGATCCCCACCGACGACGACGCGTGAGCGCCGAGCGCCTCCGCCGGCTCCTCGAGGGCGAGGTGCTGCTCGACACGCACAACGACCTGCTCTGCGGGCTGCGGCGCTACGAGGGGTACCGCGTCGAGGGCTTCGACCGGCCCCGCCCGGAGTTCCACACCGATCTGCCGCGGCTGCGCGCGGGAGGCGTCTCGGCGCAGGTCTGGTCGGTCTTCGTCTCGGCGCTGCAGAGCGAGGGCGACGCGGTGGCCGCGACGCTGGAGCAGATCGACGCCGCGTACCGGTTCGCCGCCGCCCACCCGCGCGACCTGCGCGTCGTGACCACGGTGCGGGAGGCGGAGCAGGCGGTCGCCTCCGGCCGGATCGCCTCCTTCCTCGGGATCGAGGGCGGCCACTCCGTCGCCTCCTCCCTCGGCGTGCTCCGGATGCTCGCCCGGCTGGGCGTGCGGACGATGACGCTCACGCACAACAGCTCCCTCGACTGGGCGGAGGCCGCCACCGGCACCCCGGTCGAGGGCGGGCTCACGGCGGACGGGGTGGCCGTCGTCCACGAGCTGAACCGGCTCGGCGTCGTCGTCGACCTCTCGCACACCTCCGAGCGCACCCAGCTCGCCGCGCTCGCCGCCACCTCCGCTCCCGTCCTCTACTCCCACTCCGGAGTCGCGGACGTCGCCGCGCATCCGCGCAACGTCTCCGCCCGGGCCCTCGCGGCGCTCGCCGCGAACGGAGGAGTGCTGCAGATCGCCTTCGTCGCGCAGTTCGTCTCGCGCGCCTTCGCCGACTGGTCGGCCGAGGCGGACGCAGCCCGCACCGGGCTCGGGATCACCACGTCGATGCCCTGGCCCCGCGCCCCCCGCCCCGCCGAGGCACCCGAGGACGCCGCGCGGGCGAACCGGGCCGCGTTCCCGGTGGCCGACCCCGCCGCGCTCGCCGCCTTCGAGCAGTGGCGCCGCGCGCATCCGGCGCCGCTCGTCACCGTCGCGCAGGTCGCCGACCACGTCGACGCCGCCCGCGCGGCCGTCGGGTCCCGCCACGTCGGCCTCGGCAGCGACTTCGACGGCGTCGCCGACCTGCCCGAGGGGCTCGGCGACGTCTCGGGCTACCCGCGCCTGCTGGCCGAGCTGGCCGACCGCGGCTGGAGCGACGCGGAGCTGCTCGACCTGGCCGGACGCAACACCCTGCGCGTGCTCCGCGCGGCGGAGGAGGCCGCCGAGACCCCGGAGGACGCACGCGCCTGAGCGCCTGCGAGGCCCGGATCCCGCCTCCTGGACCCGCGACCCAGGGAACGCTGGCAGGATGTACGGGACGGTCGGTGCGCGAGAGCGCGCCGCACGGACGGCACCGCCCGCTGAGAGCGGCCCCGCCCGGCCCCGTCCCGCACACCTCCACCCGCTCCCGACAGCGCTCACAGCGCCGGAGCGACACATCACCGCGGTCCGACCGGGCGCGCGGTCGGACCCTGCGCCGCGCGCCCGCGTCCAGCCACTCCCTCCCGGAAGAACCGCATGAGAAACGCCAGAACCGCCAAGCCCGCCCGCCACCACCTCGAGCTCCCCAAGCCCAAGCCCCTCGAGAAGGGCGCCATGCGGATCACCCCGCTCGGCGGCCTCGGCGAGATCGGCCGCAACATGACCGTCTTCGAGCACAAGGGCAAGCTGCTCATCGTCGACTGCGGCGTCCTCTTCCCCGAGGAGAACCAGCCCGGCATCGACGTGATCCTCCCCGACTTCGCCGCGATCCGCTCGCGGCTGAAGGACATCGAGGCCATCGTCCTCACCCACGGCCACGAGGACCACATCGGCGGCGTGCCGTACCTCCTCAAGGAGCGCGGCGACATCCCGATCATCGCCTCGACCTTCACCCTCGCGCTGATCAGCGCGAAGCTGCAGGAGCACCGCATCACGCCGCGCACGCGCCCGGTGAAGGAGGGCGACCGGATCGACGCCGGCGTCTTCGACCTCGAGTTCCTCGCCGTGAACCACTCCATCCCGGACGGGCTCGCCGTCGCGATCCGCACCGAGGCCGGCCTCGTGCTGCACACGGGCGACTTCAAGATGGACCAGTTCCCGCTCGACGGGCGCACCACCGACCTCCCCGGCTTCGCGCGCCTCGGCGACGAGGGCGTCGACCTGTTCCTGGTCGACTCCACGAACGCCGACGTCCCCGGCTTCGCGATCTCGGAGGGCGACCTCGCCCCCGCGATCGACCAGGTGTTCCGCACCGCGCCGCGCCGCATCGTCGTGTCCAGCTTCGCGAGCCACGTGCACCGCATCCAGCAGGTCCTCGACGCCGCGCAGCGCCACGGCCGCAAGGTCGCCTTCGTCGGCCGCTCGATGGTCCGCAACATGGGCATCGCCGCCGACCTGGGCTACCTCAAGATCCCGGCCGGCCTCGTCGTCGACATGAAGGTGCTCGAGAAGCTCCCCGCGACCGAGATCGTGATGATCTGCACCGGTTCGCAGGGCGAGCCGATGGCGGCGCTCTCGCGCATGGCCAACAAGGACCACATCATCGACATCGGCCCCGGCGACACCGTGCTGCTGGCCAGCTCGCTGATCCCCGGCAACGAGAACGCGATCTACCGGATCATCAACGCCTTCACCCGCTGGGGCGCCACGGTCGTGCACAAGGGCAACGCCAAGGTGCACGTCTCGGGCCACGCCAGCGCGGGCGAGCTCGCCTACTGCTACAACATCCTGCGCCCCACCGCGGTGCTCCCCGTGCACGGCGAGTGGCGCCATCTCACCGCGAACGCGGCGATCGCGACCCGCACCGGGATCGACGAGAAGGACGTCTTCGTCATCGAGGACGGCGTCTCGATCGACCTGGTGAAGGGCCGCTCGCGCATCAGCGGGCGCATCCCGGCCGACCAGATCCTGGTCGACGGCACCACGATGGGCGTCGCCACCGAGGACGCGATGAACGACCGCATCGTCCTCGCCGAGGAGGGGGCCATCACGGTCCTCGCCATCGCCGACCTCGACCGCGGCACGCTCGGCGAGCCGGTCGAGTTCTTCACCCGCGGCTTCGTCGAGGAGCCGGGCTGGAAGGCCAACGCGAGCAAGGCGATCGACGACGCCGTCCTGCAGGCCGCGGGCAAGCCGGTCGAGCTCGAGGCCATGGAGGCGCTGATCACGCGCACCCTCGGCCGCTGGCTGACCCGCCGCCACCGCCGGAACCCGGTCATCACCACCATCGTCGTCGAGGAGTAGGCGCCTTCCACGCCGCCCTCCGCCTCCGCTACCCCCTGCCCCGCGAGGCGCGGGCGGAGCAGAGTGGGAGGGTCGGCAGGTCGCCGACGCGAAGGGAGAGCGCCATGAGCACCGACCGCACCACGGGTGAGGACACCGAGAAGACCGAGGACCTCCCCGACGGCACCGGGACGGACACCTCCTCCGGTGGCGGCGACACCGACACCGTCTCCGGCGGAGAGCCGGACGAGCCCGCAGAGTAGGGCCGTGAACGACGAAGGGCGGGACCGCGAGGTCCCGCCCTTCGTCGTTCCGCCGATCAGATCAGCGGGCCGTCGCTCTCGCTCGAGCGGCGGGTGACCTGCTCGCCGCTGGCCGGGTCGACGGCCGAGCGCGTGGTCGAGACGGCCTGGCGGCGGCGCGTCAGCAGGACCAGCCCGAGGATCAGGCCGACCGCTCCGGCCGCCATCAGGATGTAGCCGACCAGCTTCAGGTCGATCCCGGACACCTGCACGTCCACCGCGAAGGCGAGGACCGCGCCGACGACGAGGAGGAAGATCCCTGCTCCGATGCTCATTGCGTGCTCCTTCTGACTGCCGCCGGAACGCGCGCGGGAAGCGCGCAGGGGCACCGGCGATCGCCCCACGGTAGACCTCGGGTCCGGCGGCCCCCAGGCCTTCCGGCGGGAGCCTCCGGGGGTGTAGGGCGGTGCCGGGTCAGCGGTCGGAGACGCGGAGCATCACGCGGGTGCGGTCGGCGCGGGTGACCAGGCCCTCGATCAGGAGGAACACGCGGTACTCGAGCCGGTACTTCGCCAGGAACACGCGGCCCAGGCGATCGACCTCGCCGGGGTCGGCGTCGATCTCCGCGGCGGCCTCGACCGGCACCGCGTAGTCGGAGACGCGGCCGCGGCGGTCGCAGGGGACGAGGGTCACCCGCGCGTCGTTGCGGAGGCGCTTCACCTTGCCGCTGCGGCGGGGAGTGGTGACGATCAGCTCGTCGCCGTCGCGGGCGATCCAGACCGGGGTCGAGACGGCGTCCCCGGACTTCCGGAACGTGGTGAGCGAGACGAAGCGCTCGTCGGCGAGAGCGGTGAGGTCCTGGGAGAGGGGCATGTCCGAAGTAGAGCGGCCGGGAGCGGTCACCGCAAGCCTCCGCGGCACCTCGATCCGCCCCCGTAGGGTGGAGTGATGACCGACGCGACGCCTCTGATCGGCCCGACCGAGGCGCCCGATCTGCACGTGATGACCTACAACATCCGCCGCCGCATGCCGCGCCTCACCTCCCGCGCCGTCGACCAGTGGGACCGGCGCCGCCCGCTCGTCCAGCGGGTGCTGGAGCAGGAGCGCCCCTCGATCCTCGCCGTGCAGGAGGCGCTGCCGGACCAGTCGGCCGCCGTGCACGAGGCGCTGGGCTCCTCCTTCGAGGCGATGGGCTTCGGCCGGGACGCGGACCGCGGCGGCGAGCGCGTGATGCTCTTCGTCGACCGCAGCCGCTACGCCGTCCGGCACTGGACCCAGATCGCCCTCTCGGACACCCCGGACGTCGCCGGCTCGCGCAGCTGGGGCAACCGCATCCCGCGCACCGCCGTGATCGCGGAGCTGACCGATCACGCGACCAGCCGCGAGCTCACCGTGGTCTCGACCCACTTCGACCACATCTCGCGGCGCTCGCGCCAGCGCTCCGCCGAGCTGATCGCCCGCCGCGTCCTCGAGCTCGGACGCCCCGCGATCGTGATGGGCGACACCAACACCGACGTCGACACCGTCCCCTACCGGACGATCCTCGAGGAGGGCCGCCTCGCGGACGCGTGGGAGACGGCGGAGAAGCACCTCACCCACTCGTGGAGCACCTTCTCGAACTACCGCGCGCCGGCGCCGGGCAAGCGGATCGACTGGCTGCTCGTCAGCGAGGGCGCCTTCGAGGTCGTCTCCGCGGGGATCAACGCCGTCCGCTACGGGGGAGCGGCGCCCTCCGACCACGAGCCGGTCCAGGCCGTGCTGCGCTTCACGAAGCCGTGAGCGGCTCCGCCCTCGTCGAGACCTTCCTCGAGCCCCCGCGCACCCGCGGGGAGTGGACGGCCGACGGCATCCGCGCGATCGGAGCGGCGAGCATCGTGGCGGCCGCGATCGGCTGGGACCTGGTCGACGTGGCGGTGCTCGCGCTCGCGGCGATCGGGCTGGTGCTGCCGCGCTTCCTCGGCATCCGTCCGGCGCTCGACGCCCTCTTCGGGCTCGCGCTGCTCGTGGCGTCCTGGAGCAGCGTCCTCGGCCTCTACGAGGCCTGGCCGCAGTGGGACCTGGTCGTGCACTGCGTGCTCAACGGGCTGATCGCCGCGGTGGCCTACATCGTCGCCGCGCGGGCCGGAGTCGTGCCGGCGGTCGCGGGCGATCGCGGGCCGCTGCTCCCGGCGGTCGTGCTCTGCGCCTGCTTCGGGACGACGGCGGGCGTCCTGTGGGAGTGGGGCGAGTGGGCGGGGCACCGCTTCATCGACTCCTCGATCTTCGTCGGCTACGAGGACACGCTCGGCGACCTCGCCGCCGGCGCGCTGGGCTCGATCCTCGCCGGCGCGCTGATGCGCTTCTGGTCCGCGAAGTCCCGGGTGGTCGGACCGGGCGCCTCGCGCGGCGTCGGAGGTGCGGCGTAGCCTGTCCCGCATGTGCGGCCGCTTCGCGATGGACTCCGAGACCGATGAGCTGATCCGCGAGTTCGTCGCCGCGGGCGGGCGCGCCGAGGACTGGGCGCCCGACTACAGCGTCGCTCCCACCGACGTCGCGCCGATCGTCCGCGAGCGGCTCCACGACGGCGAGCGGGAGCGCGAGCTCGAGCTCGCGTCCTGGGGCTTCACCCCGTCCTGGTCGAAGGGCAGGGGGCCCTCGCCGATCAACGCGCGCCTCGAGTCGGTCGCGACGAACGGCCTGTTCCGCGGGGCGTTCGCCAAGCAGCGCGCGATCGTGCCGATGCGCGGGTACTACGAGTGGGAGACCCGCGCCGACGGCAAGCAGCCCTGGTTCCTGCAGGGCGAGGAGCCGATCCTCGCCGCGGCCGGCCTCTACACGGCCCGCAAGGAGGGCGACGACTGGCGCGTCTCCTTCACGATCATCACCCGCGAGGCGCGCGACGCCTCCGGCGAGGTGCACGACCGGATGCCCGTGTTCCTCACGCACGACGTGCGCGACGCCTGGCTCGACCCGGCTCCGCTCGCCTCCGCCGAGGAGATGCTCGCCACCCTCGACCGGGCGTCCGTCGCGATGGCCTCGACCGTCACGGCCCACCCGGTCGACCGCCGCGTGAACAACTCCCGCACCGTCGACCGCCGCGACCCGGGCCTGCTGACGCCGGTCGCCTGACGCCGCTCGCCTGACAGGCGCGGGACGATCCGCGCGGTCCGCGGAACCTCCGGGCGAGGGCGGACGACCGGTGGTGGGTGGACCGGAGAGCACGGGAGGGGCTGAGCCGCGGCCCCGCCCCTCCCGGGCGTCCTACTTCGTGCCGGCGTGACCCGGGAACGGCTTGCCGTTCAGCGAGACCTCGTCGGGGTCGACCTCGACGTCGCCCACGTCGTCCGGGCCGCCCGTGCCGGGCACGGCCTTCACCTCGGCCGAGCCGGAGACCTCGGTGCGGCTCTCCGCCGGGTCCGAATCCTGCTTGGCCTCGGTCTCGCGCTCGCTGCCGGGCGACTCCGAGATGTCCTTCTCGATGGTCTCGCTCTCGGAGGAGGTAGCGGGCGCCGCCCCGTCCGGCTTGCCGATGGTCGAGCCCTGGTCGTCCTGCTCCGTGCGGTCCTGGTCCATGTCGTCGCCTTTCGTCGGGACCTCCGACGCTACGTCGGGGCGCGCGCGGGGGCACCCGCTTGACAGCCCGGCCGGGGGAGGGCGGCGTGCAGGGTCGACGTACTACCCTGGGTCGACGGTCGCACCGGGGGGCGCGGCACACCCGCCGCCGACCGCGAGGAGGACCCGTGGCATCCCACCGGACAGGCGACACCCGCATCGTCGGGACGACGGTCGACGGCCGGTACACGATCGAGGAGCTCATCGGCCGCGGCGGCATGGCCACGGTCTACCGGGCGCGAGACGGCGTCCTCGGCCGCTCCGTCGCGCTGAAGATGTTCGCCCCCGGCATCGACGACGCGCAGGACCTGCAGCGCAAGGCGTCCGAGATCCGGCTGCTCGCGGCCCTCAACCACCCCGCCCTCGTCACCCTCTACGACGCGCACGACGGCGGCGACGACACCAACGGCCAGGCCTACATGGTGATGGAGCTCGCCGAGGGCCCGAGCCTGTCCGAGCGGCTCGCCGAGGGCCCGGTCGCGCCGAACGACGTCGCCTCGATGGCGGGCGACCTCGGCGAGGCGCTGCACACGGTCCACGCGGCCGGCGTCGTGCACCGCGACGTGAAGCCGTCGAACGTGCTGCTCGTCCCGAGCCCGCTGACCAGCCGCGAGTTCCGCCCGAAGCTGGCCGACTTCGGCATCGCCTCCCTCATCGACGCGACGCGGATCACCGCGCCGGGCACCCTCATCGGCACCGCCGCCTACCTCAGCCCCGAGCAGGCGCACGGAGACCCGGTCACCTCGGCGAGCGACATCTACTCCCTCGGCCTGGTGCTCCTGGAGTCGCTGACCGGCCGCCGCCCGTTCACGGGCTCGGCGATCGAGGTCACGCTCGCCCGCCTGCTCCGCGACCCCGAGGTCTCGGAGTCGCTCGGCAGCGGCTGGACCTCGCTCCTGACCGCGATGACGCGACGCGAGCCCGGCGAGCGTCCCGCCGCGCTGCAGGTGGCGGAGTCTGCGCGCCGCCTGATCGATCCGCGGCGCGACTCCCCGCCGGCGGCCATCGTCGTCCCCGACGTCCCCGCCACCCGGGTGATGTCGACGGAGCCGCTCGCCGAGACCGAGCCGATCACGCGGACGGAGGCGCTCGACCCGACCCGCCGGCTCGCGGCCGACGCCTACCCGGCCACGGAGGCGATCGCTCCGACGCAGCGCTTCACCGCGACCGAGCGGATCGCTCCGGCACCGCGGACCGCTCCGGCACCGCAGACCGCTTCGGCGCCGCGCACGGCTCCGCTCCGCTCCGCGGCCGCCCCTCCGCAGCGCCGCGGCCCGAGCCCGTGGCTGATCGTGCTGGTGCTCGCGCTGGTCGCGGTCGCCGTCGGGCTCGCGATCATCCTGATCGACGGTCCCCAGTCGCCTCTGCCGCAGGTGGACGGCGAGCTGGGCAACCACCTCCGTCAGCTGCGCGAGAGCATCCGCTCGTGAGGGGCCTCCGACTGCGCGCCGCCGGCGCCGTGCTCGCCTCGGTCCTGCTTCTGAGCGGATGCTCCTCCGCGCCGCAGGGCATCGACGAGGGCACCGCCCAGACCCTCGACGACGCGGTGGTGGCTGTCGCCGAGAAGGCCTCGGCCGACGACTACCAGGGCGCTCTCACCGAGCTCGCCTCGCTCCAGTCGGCGCTCGACGCCGCGCTCGCCGAGGGCTCCGTCAGCTCCGACCGCGCAGCGACGGTGCAGACGCAGGTCGACGTCGTCCGCGGCGACCTCGAGGCCCTGATCGCGGGAGCCCCGGAGCCGGCGCCGGCCGAGACGACCGCCCCGGCTCCCGAGGAGACGACCCCGGTCGAGGAGGAGCCGGAGGACACGCCGGCCCCCGTCGAGACCGAGGACGACCCCGCCCCCTCGCCCGAGGAGTCGGAGCCGGAGGAGACGCCGACCGAGCCGGAGGAGCCCGCGGAGGAGACCCCGGCCGCTCCCGGCGACGACGCTCCGGGGAGCAGCGGCGACGCTCCGGGGAACAGCGGGAACGCTCCCGGGAACAGCGGGAACGCTCCCGGCAACGGCAACGGCAACGGCAACGCGGGCGGCAACGGCAACGGCCCCGGCGCTCGCGGTGCGGCGACCGGCGTCGGCGCCCCCGCGGGCAGCGGTGCCGCGCCCGGGGCCGCGAAGGGCCCCGGCGGCCGCTAGAGCGCTACTCCTGCGTCGAGAGCACGGCGAACGCGGCGTCGAGCTCGACGTCCACGTCCGTGCCGTCCTCGCGGGTGACCTCCACCTCGAAGGCGTGGTCGGCGTCGTCGCTGCGCTCGGCCTCGGTGACGGTCCCGGAGCCGACGGCGCCCAGCGCCGCCTCGCTCGCGCGGGCCAGGTCGTCGCCGGTGAGGTCGTCCGGGTCCACGGCGGCCGCGGTCGGGTCGCCGGCAGGCACGCCGTCGTCGCCCGAGCCGGCCTGGAGGGCGCGGTCGTCGGGGTCGACGGACAGGACGGCGAAGGAATCGTCGAGGCGCACCTCGTACTCGAGGCCGTCGCGGTCGGTCAGGTCCAGCTCGTAGCCGGTGGCGCCGTCGTCGTCGCGCTCGGCCGAGGTGACGGTCCCGCCGCCGATCTCGGCGAGCGCGGCCTCGCTCGCGCGGTCCAGGTCGCTGCCGGTGAGGGAGTCGGATCCCTCGAAGCCGTCGGTCGCGGCGTAGGCGATGCCCGTCCCGGCTCCGATCAGCACGACCGCTCCGGCGATCCCGGCGATGATCTTCGTCTTCTTCTGCACGATGGCTCCATCCCGGCGCCGCTCGTCGACGCCTCCAGCACTCTCGCGGTCGGGCGCTGAAGCAGGCCTGAAGCGCCCGCTCAGCGGACGAGCGGCACCCGCACCTCGACCCGGGCGCCGCCTAGCTCCGAGTCGCCGACGACGACCCGTCCGCCGTGGGCCCGCGCGATCCCGGCGACGATCGCCAGGCCGAGGCCCGACCCTCCGGCGTCGCGCGTCCGGCCCTCGTCGAGGCGGACGAAGCGCTCGAGCACCCGCTCGCGCTCCGCCGCCGGGATCCCCGGCCCGTCGTCGTCCACCGCGAGCACCGCCTCCGCTCCGTCGATCCGGGTCGAGAGCGCCAGCTGCGAGGAGCGGTGCCGCACCGCGTTGTCGACCAGGTTCCGCAGCGCCCGCGAGAGCAGGGCCTCGTCGGCCACCGCCTGCACGGGCGAGATCCCGCTCGCGTCGACGCGGGCTCCGGAGTCGCGCAGGCGCCGCACCTCGCCGAGGGCGAGGTCGTCGAGGTCCACGGGAGCCGCCGCCACGGCCAGGCGCGCCTCGTCCGCCCGGGCGAGCAGCAGCAGGCCCTCGATCAGCCCGCCGAGCCGCACCGACTCCTCCGCGACCGTCCTCGCCAGCCGGGCGGAGTCGAGCCGGTCCGGGTGCGCGAGCGCCACCTCCGCGGTCTGGCGCAGCGCCGCGACGGGGGAGCGCAGCTCGTGCGAGGCGTCCGAGACGAAGCGCCGCTGCCGCTCCTGCCCGCTCTGCAGCCGATCGAGCATCCGGTTGAGGGTGTGCGCCAGCCGGTCGACCTCGTCGCCGGAGCCGGGAGCGGCGATCCGGCGGTCCAGGGCGGAGGAGGTGACCGCCTCGGCCTCCTCGCGCATCCGCTCCACGGGGCGCAGCGCCCGGCCGACGACGACGGCGCACACCACCGCCACCAGCGCGATCAGCAGCGGGACGGCGACCGCGAGCAGCCCGATCGTCGTGGACACCGCCTCCTCGCGGCCCTCGTCGGGCACGCCGACCACCACGAGGGAGTCGTCGTCGAGCTCGCGGGCGGCGACCACCACCGCCCCCTCGTCGTCCACGTCGACCGTGACCGGGTCGTCGCTCTCGGCCAGCGCGAGCGGAGGGAGGTCCTCCGCGTCCCCGCCCGCGGCGGCGACCCGCCCGTCGACCACGAGCTGGACCAGTCCCTCCGAGCCGCGGACGGCCTCCGGGCCGCCCTGCTCGACCAGCGCCGCGACCCGCTCCGCCTCGGCGTCGGCGGCGGAGGCGGCGCTCGAGGCGAGCACGGAGGAGAGGATCAGGACGAAGAGCACGCTCCCGAGGAGCGCGGCGGCGGCCACCACGGCGGTCGCGGCCGCGGTGATGCGGGTCCGCAGGCTCCGGCGGCTCACCCGGCCACCAGCGTGTAGCCCGCCCCGCGCCGGGTGCGGAGGGTGTCGCGGCCGAAGGGCCGGTCGATCTTGTTGCGCAGGGTGCGGACGTAGACCTCGACGATGTTCGGGTCGCCGTCGTAGTCGAAGTCCCAGACGGCTCCGAGGACGTCGCGTTTGGAGACGACCTCGCCCGCCCGCGAGACGAAGTACTCGAGGACGCTGAACTCGCGCGCGGTCAGCGGCACGGCGACTCCGCCCCGCTCGACGGTGCGGGAGGCCGGATCCAGCACGAGATCGCCGACGACGCGCACCGTGGGCCGCTCGGCGGCTCCGCGGCGGATGAGGGCGCGCAGCCGCGCGACGAGCACCGGGAACGAGAACGGCTTGGTGAGGTAGTCATCGGCGCCGGTGTCGAGGGCCTCGACCTGGTCGAGGTCGCCGTCCTTCGCGGTGAGCATCAGGATCGGGGTCCAGTCCTCGGCGGCGCGCAGCCGCTCGCAGACGCGGAAGCCGCTGACGTCCGGGAGCATCAGGTCGAGGACGATGGCGGCGTAGTCGGCCTCCTGCGCGTACCAGAGGGCGTCGGTGCCGGTGGTGGCGGTGTCCACGGCGAAGCCCTCGGCCTCCAGGCCCGTCTCGAGGGCGCGGAGCAGGTTGATCTCGTCGTCGACGACCAGGATGCGGATGGCGGCCTCCCCGGGCTCGGCGCGCGGGGGTCCGCGCGAGCCCAGGCTAGCCGCGGCCCCGCTGAAGCCCGCCTGAAGCGCCGGCGGACCACCGCGTCCCGCCGAGGCGCCGGCTCCCCGCCGGGACACCGGCGGGACGCGCGGCGCCCGGGCGCGGGTCACTCGTCGCGGTCGGTGTACTCGCCCTCGCCCTCGGCGGAGGTGCCCGCGGCGCTGGTGTCGACGTAGCTGCCCTTGTCGGCGGTGCTCTGCTCGTTGACCGAGGTGTCGACGTAGCTGCCCTCGGCCTCGCCGGCGGTGTGCGAGACGCCCTCCGTCGAGGTGTACTCGCCGCCCTCGGTGTCCTCGTTGCTCGTGCCCTCGGCGACGTGACGGCCGTGGCCGGCGGTGTGCTCGTCGTGACCCTCGTGGTGGTCGTGGTGCTCGTGACCCTCGTGGTGCTCGTTGTCGTGGTCGTGGTGGGCCATGGCGGCCTCCTCGCTTCGTCGCGTCGGTGCGCGGTCGGATCGGCCGCGCTCGCTCCGAGACTTCTGCATCTGGGGCGGGGGTGCAAGACGTGGCGGCTGCACATCCGTGCCGCGCAACTCCTACCGGTGCCGGATCCGCCCGCCTAGCCTCCGAGGATGAGCAGACCCCCTCGCACCCGCTGGAGCGTCATCGGCCAGCTCGGACCGGCCTTCGACGACGGCGGTCCGATGCTGCTGGTCGAGGCCCGATCGGCGTTCGGGCGCCGCCCGATGCACCGCGCCAAGGCGCAGCTGCTGCTGTCGGCGCTCCGCCACCGCGCCCGCGAGCTCGGGGACCGCGCCGAGTACGTCCGCTCCGAGACCTTCGGCGAGGCCCTCGCCGGGCGCGACGACCTCGAGGTGATCGACCCGCCCACCCGCGGCGGCCGCCGCCTCGCCCGCAGGCTCGGCATGAGCGTTCTGCCCAGCCGCGGCTTCATCACGGCCGAGGAGGACTTCCGCGAGTGGGCGCTCTCCCGCTCGGGCAAGCGCCTGCTGCTGGAGGACTTCTACCGGTGGAGCCGCGAGCGCACCGGCGTGCTGATGCGCGGCGACCAGCCCGAGGGCGGCCGCTGGAACTACGACCACGACAACCGCCAGCCTCCGCCCAAGGGCGCCTCCCGGCTCGGCCTGCCGGACCCGTGGTGGCCGGAGGAGGACGACATCGACGAGGAGGTGCGCGCCGACCTCGCGCGCTGGGAGGCCGAGGGGGCGGTCCGCCTGGTCGGCGCCGACGGTCCGCGCCGCTTCGCCGCGACGCCCGCCGAGGCAGAGGCGGCGCTCGCCGACTTCGTGTCGTCGCGCCTGGGCGACTTCGGGACCTACGAGGACGCGATGCTCTCGGGCGACTGGACGATGGCGCACTCGCTGCTCAGCGCCCCGATGAACCTCGGCGTGCTCGATCCGCGGACGGTCGTCGAGGCGGCCGAGGCGGAGTACGCCGCCGGGGGCGCGCCGATCGCGGCGACGGAGGGGTTCATCCGCCAGATCCTCGGCTGGCGCGACTACGTCTGGAACCTGTTCTGGCACCTCGGGCCGGAGTACCGGAACCGCAGCCGCGCGCTCGGCGCCTCCACGCCGCTGCCCGCCGAGCTGCTCGCTCTCGACCCGAGCGGCATCGAGGCGAACTGCCTGCACGAGACGCTCGACGACGTGCACCGGCACGGCTGGGCGCACCACATCCAGCGCCTGATGGTGCTCGGCAACTGGGGACTGCAGCGGGGGTGGGATCCGGCGGAGCTCAACGACTGGTTCGTGGACGTCTTCGTCGACGGCACGGAGTGGGTGATGCCCGCGAACGTGATCGGGATGTCCCAGCACGCCGACGGCGGCGTCGTCGCGACGAAGCCGTACGCCTCGGGCGGCGCCTACATCAACCGGATGTCCGACTACTGCGGCGGCTGCCGCTTCGACCCGAAGGTGCGCCTGGGCGAGAACGCCTGCCCGGTGACCGCCGGGTACTGGGCCTTCCTCGACCGGGCCGAGCCGGTCCTCCGCGGCAACCACCGGATGGCCCAGCCCCTCGCGGGCCTGCGCCGCCTCGCGGACCGCGAAGCGGTGGTCGACCAGGAGCGCCTGCGCGAGACGTACTGACGCGGGGCCGACGGCGCGCCCGCCGCTACTCCGCGCGCACGAAGCGCGACACGGTGACCGCGACCGTCACCGCGGTCGTCCCCTCCACCGCCGCGAGCCGAGCGTCCAGCGCCTCGGGATCCACGTGGTGGGCACTCGGCCCCATCAGCACCTCGGCGCGCAGCTGGTCGACGCTCATCAGCACCGTCGTGTCCAGCTCGATGCGCTCCCCGAGCGCGAACCCCGCCAGCTGCTCGTCGAGCCGCTCCGCCTTGCCGGCGTCGATGCCGAGCATCCCGAACCGCTCGCGGATCTCGTGGAGGTGCCTCTCGCGCGGAGTGACGACGACGGCGACGCCGCCCGGACGGAGCACCCGCCGCATCTCCGGGGCGTTCCGCGGCGCGAAGACGGTGAGCAGCGCGTCGGCGGAGGCGTCGGCCAGCGGGAGGGGCTGCCAGAGGTCGGCGGTCGCGATCGCCGCCCGGGGGTGCGCGCGGGCGGCGCGGCGGGCGGCCGGGGCCGAGAGGTCCAGGCCCAGCCCGTCCGCCGCTGGATGCGCCTCGAGCACGGCCGCGAGGTACGCCCCGGTGCCGCAGCCCAGGTCGACCACGAGCCGTGCGCCGGCGGGGACGGCCGCGGCGACCGCGTCCTGGATCACCCGGTAGTGGCCGGAGCCGAGCAGGTCGGCGCGGGCCTGCACCATCGCCGTGGTGTCGCCCGAGGTCGCGTGCCTCCCGCGCAGGAGCGAGGCGTAGCCCTGGCGCGCGAGGTCGGCGCTGTGCCCGAGGGGGCAGCGGAGCGAGGAGGGGCGGGGCAGCGCATCGGGGGCGAGCGCGCCGCCGCAGACCGGGCAGGCGAGGGCGGGCAGCACCGTCGATCCGGGTCGGGCGGCCGGATCGAACGCGCTCACTCCGCGCCGGGCGCGCGCGCCCGCATGGCGGTGACCGCCGCGTTCAGCGTCGCGATGGTCGGCACCGCGAACAGCGCTCCGGCGAGCCCGGCCACCTCGAGCCCGGTCGCGACTCCGAGCACCACGGCGAGCGGATGCACCTTCACGGCGGTCCCGAGGATGAGCGGCTGCAGCACGTGCCCCTCGAGCAGGTGCACCAGGATCACGACGCCGACCATCACCAGCGCGGCGACGGGCCCGCTGAACAGCAGAGCGACCAGTGCGGCGAGCGCACCGGTCACGATCGCACCGAGGATCGGGACGAACGAGCCGAGGAACACCACGATCGCGATCGGCACGACGAGCGGCAGCTGCAGCGCGAGCGCGCCGATGCCGATGCCGACGGCGTTGATCCCGGCGACGCCGAGCTGCGCGATCACGAACTGGCTGAGGGTCCGCCAGCCGGCGGCGCCGCCGCGCTCCATCGCGGGGCGCGCGCGGCGGGGGAGGAGGCGGAGGAACCAGTGCCAGATCCGGCGGCCGTCGAGGAGCAGGAAGATCAGCGAGAACAGGGTGAGGAGGGTCCCTGCGAAGACCTCGGCCAGCTGGGAGCCGACGGCGAGGGCGCCGGACGCGATCGTCGACGCCTGCGCGTCGGCCCAGTCGACCGCGCGCTGCGCCCAGTCCGAGAGCTGCACGTCCGAGAACGACAGCGGCGGGCTCCGCAGCCACGCCTCGACGGCGTCGACCGCGTCGAGGGCACGCTGTCCCACTCCGCTGAAGCCGGAGCGGGACTGCACGACCACCAGCCCGACGAGGCCGGTCAGCAGGAGGAGCATCAGGACGATCGAGACCAGGACCGCGAGCGGGCGGGGGAGCCGCAGGCGCTCGAGCCGGTTCCGCAGCGGGGTGAGGAGCGCGGTGAGCAGCAGCGCGATCAGCACCGGCACGACGATCACGGGCAGCAGCGAGACGAGGCGCACGAGGAGGTAGAGGAGCCCGGCGACGGCGAGGAAGCGCCACGACCAGGCGGCGGCGATCCGCATCCCGGTCGAGACGTCGCCCGAGGCGTCGTCCGGCGAGTCCGAGGGGGCCGGAGCCGTGACCGCAGCCGGGGGAGCGGCGGCCGCAGGCGGACTCGCCGCCGTGCCGTGCCGCTCGTCGCGCGCTCGCCGTCCCCGCATGACCCCTCCGATCCTCTCGCAGTGTACGGCGGAGCGGCCGTCCGGGACCGGGAGGGAGCCCGGGGGCGCCGCGCCTGGACGGATCAGGGCGCCGGATGCGCCGGCAGCGGCTCGTCGGGCGGACGGAACGCGCCGGATCGCGCCGTCTCCGCCCCGTTCCCCGCCTCGGCCGCGGGAGGCCGGTCCGCGCCGGTAGCGTCGCGCGGGTCGATGCCGAGCGAGGAGGGCGACGGATGCTGGAGGCGGTTCTCGCGATCGCCGCGTGGTGCGCGGGCGCGGTGCTCGGCGTCAGCGGCGCCCTGAAGCTCGGCCGCACGGAGCGGTTCCGGGCGAGCCTCGAGGCGCTCGGGGTCCCCCTCCTCCTCCGGCGCCGCGGCTGGTTCGCGGCCGCCTTCCCCGTCGTCGAGATCGCGCTGGGCGCCGCGGTGGTGCTGGCGCCAGCTCCGGCGCACCGTGCCGCCCTCGTGCCGGTGGCGCTCCTCGACGCCGTGTTCCTCGTCGTCGCCGTCCGCGCGGTCCGCGCGACGGAGGACGTCGACTGCGAGTGCTTCGGCGGGCTGGGCTCGGCGCGGATGACCGGACGCACCGTCGCGAGGAACGCGGTGCTGCTCGCGCTGGCGGTCGCCGGGGCGCTCGGCGGGCTCGCTCCGGCCGCGCTGCTCGGCGGCGGCGGTGCCTCGGCGGCGGCGTCCGGGCTCGCCGCCGCTCTCGCCGCGGTCTCGCTCGTGCTGGTGCGCGACCGCCGTGCGGCGTCGACGGCCGCTCGCGTCCGGGCGGCCGCCCGCCTGTCCGCAGCCGATCGGGAGTCCGCGCCGGGGCCCGCGCATGAGGGCGACCTCTCGGCCGCCGACCTCGCGTTCGTCACGGTGGCCGGCGAGCTCCTGACGCTCGAGGAGCTGTCCCGCCCGGCGACGCACCTCGTCTTCTTCTCGCCCTCGTGCGCCGCCTGCCACGAGCTCGTCGAGCGCTTCCGCTGGTGGCCCCACGGCCTGCGCCCGGGCGAGGAGCTGCTGCCCGTCCTCCTCGGCAGCCGCGAGGACTTCGCGGTGCACGCCGTCTACGGGCCGCTCGTCGACCACGCCCTCTACGATCCGGAGGGCCGCGTCGCCGCCGTCCTCGGCCGAGCCGGGACGCCGGGCCACGTGCTGCTCACGCCCGAGCGTCCGCTCGGCGACGGCTGGACCTCGGGAGCCGCGTCGATCGAGGCGCGCGTGCTCCGGCCCGGATTCCTCGCCGAGCTGCAGGCGGCCGGCCCGGATCCGGCTCCGGCGGCCGGCGGCGCGGTACCGGCGGGGTGACGACGGCCGGCGGGCCGAGCAGTGCCGCCGGGCAGACGACGACCGACCGACGGCGGCCGGGCTCAGCGGCGCTCGAACTCGCCGGACATCGAGCCGTGCACGGGGTGGGCGGGATCGTCACCCACGGCGCGGGCGGGATCGTCGATCTCCACGGCGCGGGACGGGGCCTCCTCGTCACTCGCATCGAGGCCGAAGCCGTCCTCGAGCAGCTCCTGGGCGATGCGGCTCGACAGGCCGCTCCTCTCGCCCGGTCCGGGGTCGCTCTCCGGGTCGACGGGGGCGGCGAACGCCTGCTCGAGTCCGGACGCCGGCATCCCGGCGTCGTCGATCGAGTCGGCTCGCCCGTCGGAGGGTCCTCGTGCAGGTCTCGGCATGCGCCCGAGCGTAGAGGACGGGCCCCCGGAGGTCGACGCTCCGTCGCGCACTGCCGGGCCGCCCGCGCGCCGGGTCAGTCGTGCAGCGACCAGGAGTGGGGAGCGACCTGGACGCCGCCGACGGTCGCCGTCTCGTCGCCGATGTTCAGCGCGAGCCGCGCGGTGCGTCCCTCCGGGCCCTCCGCCACGAGCATCACGGCGGTGTTGGAGAGGTCGACCGTGCGGGTGCTCGCGCCGACCAGCCACGGTTTCCGTCGGCGGAACGCGGCGACCTCCTGGTGGGCCCGGTAGGCCTCCCCGCCCGGCCACTCGGCGGGATCGGCCGGGAACTCCGGGCGGATCGCGTCGTCGCCGCCGATCCGCTCCTCCTTGACGCCGCGCAGGCCCCGCTCGTCGCCGGAGTAGATGCTCGGCACGCCGGCGACGAAGCCGAGGATCGCCGTGGCGTGGCCGTGGTGGCGCTCGTCGCTGACGGCGCTGGCGATCCGGGTCACGTCGTGGTTGCCGACGAAGGTCAGGGGCAGGAACTCGCGGACGAAGTCGTCGTGGCGCTTCAGGGACCAGGCCAGCTCGAAGAGGTTCGCCTCCTCGAGGGAGTTGCGGACGGCCTTCCAGAGCTCGTACTGCGTGACCGAGTCGAGCCCCGACTCCCGCACGTAGCCGGTGTAGTCGCCGTGGATGACCTCGCCGACGAACCACGCGTCGGGGAAGCGCTGCCGCACCGGGTCGATCGCCGCGTGCCAGGCCGCCGGCGCGACCGCGTACGCCGCGTCGAGCCGCCAGCCGTCGATGCCCCGCTCGAGCCAGTGCGCGAGCACGGAGGACACGTGCTCCGCGACCTCGGGGTTCCCGTTGTCGAGCTCGACCAGAGCGTCGTGCCCCTCGAACACGTCGACGCGGAGGCCGTCGACCTCCTGCGACCGCTCGCTGCGGGAGAAGCGCGCCGCCTCGGGGGAGCCCTCGCCGGCCGCGACCGCGGCACGCCACCAGGGGTGCTCCCGTCCCACGTGGTTGAAGACCCCGTCGAGCAGCACCCGGATCCCGCGCTCGCGGCACGCGGCGATCAGCGCGTCGAGGTCTGCCTCGTCGCCGAGGCGGGGATCGACCCGGAAGTGGTCGACCGTGTCGTAGCCGTGGGTGGAGGAGGCGAAGACCGGCCCCAGCAGCAGCCCGTTGCAGCCCAGCGCCAGCAGGTCGTCGAGCCAGGGGAGCAGGGCGCGGAGGCGGTGCTGCGGCTCGTCGTCCGGGCCCGGACCCTCCGAGGCGCTCGCCTCGGCGCCCGTGAAGCCGAGCGGGTAGACGTGCCACCAGATCGCCGTCGAGATCCAACCGTCCGTCTGAGCCATCGTGGCCGTCCTCCCGGCCCGCTCGGGCGCGGGCCGCCGTCACTGTAGCGAGGCGGGCTGGACCGGAGCCGCGCCCGCTCACGAGCCGGGCCGCAGGGCGGCGATCCAGGCCAGCACGGCGAGGCCCGCCCGCACGGAGGCGGGTGCCGTGACGGTGCAGACGAGCAGCGCGAGAGCCGCGCAGGCGAGCCCGGCCACCGCGCTCCTCCGCTCGCCCGCCCACCGCAGCGCCCGCACGGACGCGATCACCGCGGCGACCGCCACGGCGACGGCGGGGAGGGCCCAGAGCGGATGCACGGAGGACGCGAGCGCGAGCAGGCCCAGCGCGAGCGCGGCGAGACCGGGCTCGTACGGCCGGTGGGCGGGAGGGTGCCGCCGGGGCGGCCGAGGGAGGGCCGCGTCGGCCGGAGCGGGTAGGGGGAGGAGTGCCGTCGTCGTCATGAGCCGATCCTCGTCAGGCGGCGGACTCTGCGGAGAGGCGATCGGCGGACCGGTGGACGAGAGGCGCCGAGCGCCTCCTGTGGAGGGACCGACCGGCGCGATCGGCGTCGTTCCGGGCGTCTCGAGGCCGGAATCGCCGGAGATCCGGGGCGGGGCTGGTAGGTTACCGACGGTCCGACCGGTTGAGGACGTCCGTCCCCGGCCGAGGACGATCCATCGAAACCAGCTGTTCCGACAGCGAGAACGTCCTGGGAGGACACTCCATGGCTGACAAGTCGCTCAACCGCACCGAGCTCGTCGCGAAGATCGCCGCCGACTCCGGCCAGAGCCAGGCCGCCGTCAACGGCGTCCTCGACTCGCTCTTCACCACCCTCGCCGACTCCGTGTCGAACGACGTGAAGGTCACCATTCCCGGCTGGATCGCCGTCGAGCGCACCTCCCGCGCCGCGCGCACCGGCCGCAACCCGCAGACCGGCGAGACCATCCAGATCGCCGCCGGCCACTCGGTCAAGGTCTCCGCGGGCACCAAGCTCAAGGCCGCCGCGAAGTAGTCGCGCCCTCCGACACGGCCCCGGCACTGCGCCGGGGCCGTCGTCGTCCGCGGACGCGGCTGCCGATCGTCCGCGGACGCGGCTGCCCATCAGCCGCGGAACGTAGGCTGGACCGGTGAATCGAACCGTCCGGATCGTCGGCCCTGCGCTCGTGCTCGTCGCCGCAGCGCTCGTCGCCCTCCTCGCGGCCCTGGCCTTCGGCGGGGGAGCCGCGGCTCCGCTGCTGAACGATCCCGGCCCCGTGGTCCGCTACGGCCTCCCGATCGCCAAGCTGGCCGTCAATCTCGGCGCCGCGGGCATGATCGGCTCGCTCGTGCTGACGCTGTTCGCGCTGAGCCCCCGCGCCGCCGCCGCCCGCGACGCCCGGTCCTCGTCCCGATCTTCGACCGCTCACGCCTCCTCGCGCGGCGGCCAGTCCTCGCGCGGCGGCCAGTCCTCCTCCCGCGCCGGATCGACGCGCACCGCGGTCGCCCCCGCGCGCCCCGCGCCCGCCGAGGCCGCGCCCGAGCCGCGCACCGAGTTCTCGATCGCCCTCGACGTCGCCGCCGCCAGCGCCGCCTTCTTCGCGGCGGCCAGCGCGGTGACCGGGTTCCTCACCTTCCTCAACGTCACGCAGACGCCCCTGAGCCTCGACCGCGACTTCGGCACCAAGCTCAGCTACTTCATCGGCAGCATCGAGGTCGGCCAGGCCTGGCTCATCACGACCCTGCTCGCGGCCGTCGTCACCGTCCTCTGCTTCGCCGTCCGCAACCAGACCGCGCTCGTCTTCGTCACGGGCCTGGCCCTGCTCACGCTGCTGCCGATGGCGCAGCAGGGGCACGCGGCCGGAGCGAGCGGGCACGACGCCGCCGTCACGGCGCTGGGCCTCCACCTCGTCTTCGCGGCGATCTGGCTGGGCGGCCTCATCACCGTCGTCGCCCTGCGGCCCCTGCTCGGCGGCTCCCGCCTGCTGCCCGTGATCGAGCGCTACTCCAGCCTCGCGCTCGTGAGCTTCGTCGTGGTCGCGGCGTCCGGGTACGTCAGCGCCGAGCTCCGGCTCGCCACTCTCGACAACCTGCTGACCGGCTACGGGATCCTCGTGCTGGTCAAGGTCGCGGCGCTGGTCGCGCTGGGCCTGTTCGGCGTTCTGCAGCGCCGCTACCTCATCGAGCGGATGCGGAACGCCGGCGGTGTCGGCGGCCGCAGCTTCTGGTGGCTCGTCGGCGCCGAGATCGCCTTCATGGGGATCGCGTCCGGAGTCGCCGCGGCTCTCGCGCGCACAGCGACCCCGGTCGACCAGATCGCCGCGAGCCAGCTCACGGATCCGACCCCGGCCCAGCTGCTGACGGGCGAGCCCCTGCCGCCGCCCGCGAGCGCGATGAACTTCCTCACGCTCTGGAACATCGACCTGGTCTGGCTCCTGGTCTGCTCCTTCGCCATCGCGTTCTACGTCGCCGGAGTGGTGCGCCTGCACCGCCGCGGCGACCGCTGGCCCCTGCACCGCACGATCCTCTGGATCGCGGGCATGCTCCTCCTGGCCTACATCACGAACGGCGGGGTGAACGCGTACGAGAAGTACCTGTTCAGCGCCCACATGCTCTCGCACATGGTCCTCACCATGGCGGTGCCGCTGCTGCTCGTCCCGGCGGCACCGGTCACGCTCATCGCCCGCGCCGCCGCCCGCCGCACCGACGGCTCCCGCGGTGCCCGCGAGTGGGTGCTGCTCGCCGTGCACTCGCGCTTCGCCACCGCGATCTCGCACCCGATCGTCGCCGCGCTGCTGTTCGTCGGGTCGCTCTGGGGCTTCTACTACTCCCCGCTGTTCCGCTGGGCCACCACGGACCACATCGGCCACGAGTGGATGATCGTCCACTTCCTGATCACCGGCTACCTCTTCGTCAGCGTCCTGATCGGAGTGGACCCGAGCGTGCACCGCGTGCCCTACGCGATGCGCCTCCTGCTGCTGCTGGGCACCATGGCGTTCCACGCCTTCTTCGGCCTCGCGCTGATGACGGGGGAGGGGCTGCTCCTCGCCGACTGGTACGGAGCGATGGGCTGGGGCACCTCCGCGCTCGCCGATCAGCAGGCGGCCGGCGGTATCGCGTGGAGCATCGGCGAGATCCCCACCCTCGCGCTCGCGATCGTCGTCGCGATGATGTGGAGCCGCTCCGACGCCCGCGAGACCAAGCGCCGCGACCGCCAGGCCGACCGCACCGGAGAGGCCGAGCTCACGGCCTACAACGACCGCCTGGCCGCCCTCCAGAAGCGCGGCTGATCCGCGCCCGGGCCCCGGGCCCCGGGGTCCCGGCGGCCCGCGGGTACAGTGGAGCGGTGACTCAGCCGACCCTCTCCGACGAGCAGCAGCGGGTCTTCGACCTCATCGAGAACACGCGCGAGCACCTGTTCGTCACGGGTCGCGCGGGCACGGGCAAGTCCACCCTGCTCAACCACCTGAGCTGGAACACCGACAAGCAGATCGTCATCTGCGCCCCCACCGGCGTCGCCGCGCTGAACGTCGGCGGCCAGACCATCCACTCGCTCTTCCGACTGCCGATCGGCGTCGTCGCCGACTCCGACCTCGACCAGCCGCCCGAGCTGCGCAAGCTCCTCAACACCATCGACACGCTCGTCATCGACGAGATCTCCATGGTCAACGCCGACCTGCTCGACGGGATCGACCGCAGCCTCCGGCAGGCGCGGCAGCGGCGCTCCGAGCCGTTCGGGGGCGTGCAGGTCGTCCTCTTCGGCGACCCGTTCCAGCTCGCACCCGTTCCCGGCGATCCGGAGGAGCGCGCCTACTTCGCCGACCGCTACCGCTCGCTGTGGTTCTTCGACGCCCTCGTCTGGCAGGAGGCGCCGCTGCGGATCGTCGAGCTCGGCCGGATCCACCGGCAGAGCGACGAGCGCTTCAAGTGGATGCTCAACGCGGTCCGCTTCGGCATGGTGACGAAGGAGATCGCCGACGTGCTGAACGCGGCGGGCGCGCGGACGCCTCCGGCCGACGGCGCGATCACGCTCGCGACCCGCAACGACACGGTCAACCGCATCAACCAGGCGGCGCTCGCGCGGCTGAAGGGCCCGCTGAAGACCGCGTCGGCCGAGATCAGCGGCGACTTCGGCGGGCGCGCCTATCCCGCGGACCAGAACCTCGAGCTCAAGATCGGCGCGCACGTGATGTTCCTGCGCAACGACTCCGAGCAGCGCTGGGTGAACGGCACGATCGGTCGGGTGACGAAGGTCGCGGGGACGGTGTGGGTCGAGGTGGACGGCGAGGTCCACGAGGTCGAGCCCGCGACCTGGGAGCGCTACCGCTACTCCTACTCCGCCGCGACGAAGAAGCTCACCCGCGAGATCGTCGCCGAGTTCGCGCAGTTCCCGCTCCGCCTGGCGTGGGCGGTCACGATCCACAAGTCGCAGGGCAAGACCTACGACTCCGCGGTGGTCGACCTCGGGCAGCGCGCCTTCGCCCCCGGGCAGACCTACGTGGCGCTCAGCCGCATCACGAGCCTCGAGGGTCTCTACCTGACGCGGCCGCTCCGGCCGAGCGACATCATCGTCGACAAGGACGTGCTGCGCTTCATGTCCGAGCGGCGAGCCGAGCCGGCCGCCGTCGCGGAGGCGTCCGCGGACTGACGCCCCGCGGAGGACGTCGGAGCAGGCCCTCAGGCCGCCGCGCAGGTCCGGGCGAGATCGCGGAACAGCTCCGTCGTCAGCCGGTACGCCTCCGAGACCTCCGCGATGACCCGCTCGCGCTCCTCCTCGTCCCAGCCCGCGGCGTCGAGCTGCTCGCGGTAGGTGGCGCGGAAGGCCGACGGTGCGGCGATCTCGCCGAAGAGGAAGAAGCCGACGCCGTTGGTCTCGAAGCCGAACCGCCGCTGCAGCAGCCCGCGGACGATCGCGCAGCCGGAGAGGTCGCCGAGGTAGCGCGTGTAGTGGTGGGCGACGAAGCCGCCGCTCCAGCCCGAGGCCACGGTGCGGATCCGGTCGACGTAGGCGCTGGTCGAGGGCAGCGGGCGGATGCGCTCGCGCCAGTCCTCGCCGACGAGGAAGCGCAGGTCCTCCGCGATCGCGGGGAGCCGGGTGAGCTTGGCCGAGAGGAACGGCTCCGCGACCGGATCGCCGGCCATGTCCTCCGCCACGGCCTCGAGTGCCTCGTAGACGAAGTAGTGCTGCGAGATGAGCGCGATGTAGTCGTCACGGCTGCCGGAGCCGGTCATCAGCGAGGTCATGAAGGCGGCGCCCTCGTCGTCCGCGCCGGACTGCCCGATGCGCAGGCGCAGGGCCTCGGAGAACGGGATGACGTTCGACACGGTGGCCTCCCTCGGCGACTGAGGTCTGCCTTACCTTAGCCGAGCGGGGCCGCCGGGACCAGAGGGCGTCAGTGCCCGTGTCCGCGGTCGACGACGGAGTGCATCATCCCGCCCATGTCGCCCGAGCCGCCCGAGGAGGCGGCCATGGCGGGGGTGGCGAGGGCGGAGACGGTGAGCGCGCCGGCCAGGAGTCCGACGAGAGCTCGCGACGGCGAGACGGCCTTCTCCTCGACGCGCGGAGAGCGGAGCGAGACGGCCACCACGGCGACCGCGATCAGCTGGAGGACCGCGGCCGCCAGCGCGGGGAGGGGCTCGGCGAGTGCGCCGAGGGCCAGAGCGAGGGCGAACGCCGCCAGGGAGGCGACCGCGACGACCAGCGCGGAGCGCGGCACGACGATCCGGCCGCGTGCCAGGACGAGGACCGCCCAGAGGATCTCGACGGCACCGAGCACTCCGATCACCGGGGCCTGCACGCCCTCGCCGCCGGCGGCGAGCGAGAGGTGGACGAGCCCGGCGCCGAGTCCGGCGAAAGCGGCGTTGCAGCGGGCCACGGTGGTCATGGCGGCTCCTTCGCTGGATCGGGGAAGAAGAGGAGGCCCCGGATCGACACACCGCATCGTGTCGTCCGGGGCCGTTCAGTCCGTCCGCCGCGGAAAACGGCGGGCCCACGGCGGACGGAGTAGAGGGGGGGCGGCAGGTGCCGCCCGGGTCAGGCGGTCGCTGCGGTGCGCGTCCTCGCCGTCTTCTCGGTGCCGAGTCCGACTCCCAGGAGCACCAGCGCGCTGGCCAGGTGCAGGAAGTGGTCGGCGGTGTTCAGCGCCAGCACGTTCAGGGCGGTGTCGACCAGGAAGAAGCCGACGATGCCGAGCAGCAGGTACACCGCTCCGACGGTCACGTTGACGGTCTTCGCCGCGGCGACGGTCGACAGGCCCGCGATCAGCAGCGCGCCTCCGATGAGCAGGTGGGCGATGTTGTGCAGCGGGTTCACCTCGAAGATGCCGAGCAGGAGCCCGCCTTCGGTCGAGAGGAACTGCACGCCTCCGGTCACGACGAAGCCGAGGAGCCCGACGACGACGTAGACGGCTCCGAAGAGAGTCGCCAGCAGTCGATTGGGGGATCTGCGCATGGTCTCTTACCTCCTTCGAGCAGCGCCTCTGCGCTGTACTCCCTCTCTTCGTAACCCGGCGCCTGCCGGTTTGGGAACGGGGTGGACTCCGCCGGTCACGGTCAGGACACGAATCGCGATCGCGCGCTCAGCGGCCCTCTCCGGCCCGACGGAGCCCCCGTACAGTGGTGCCGTTCGCAGACGACGGGGGAGTCGCACGGCATGGGATCTCGCAGACGGACGCGGACGGGACTGCTCGTCGTCCCGGTCCTCGTGCTCGCACTGGCCGGCTGCACGCCCGCCGCCGCCTCGCGCGTGGCGGAGGCGCCCGCGCAGGCGGCGTCGGAGGAGCTCGCCTCCGCCCTGTCGGGGTTCCTCGACGAGACGGTCGGCGTCGCCGGCGCGACCGGAGCGGTCGCCGGGGTCTGGTCGCCGTGGGGCGGCAGCTGGGAGGGCGCGGTCGGCTGGGAGTCGGACGAGCGCACCACCGCCCTCACCACCGACGCGCACCTGCGGCTCGGCACCGGCGGCACCGAGGCGATGACCTGCGACGTGGTCCTCGCCCTCGCCGACTCCGGCCGGGTCGACCTCGACGCCGACGTCGGCGAGACGCTGCGCTCCCTGCCCGGCATCGACGGCCTCACGCTGCGCGAGCTCTGCGCGCACACCTCCGGCCTGGCCGACTTCCGCTCGGCGCTCTGGCCGACCGTGCTCCAGAACCCCCCGCGGCAGTGGCCGACGCTCGAGCTGCTCGCCGCGGCCCAGGTGCGCGGCGCCTCGGCCGAGCCCGGAGCGGCGTGGTCCGACTCCGCCACCGGTCCGCTGCTCGCCGGCATCGTCGCCGCGCAGGTGACCGGTCGGAGCATCGGGGAGCTCTACGACCAGTACGTGGTGCCGCGGTACGGGCTGCGCAGCACGGAGCTGCCCGGCGCCTCCGAGGTCGACCTGCCCGCTCCGTCCCCCCGCGGCTATGCGGTCGCGCTCGACCCGGCGACCGGGGAGAAGCGCTGCGACGTGCGCCTCGACGTCACCGCCGCGTCCCCGTCCGCCCTCGGCGCCGCCGGCGGAGCGCTGACCGATCTGGAGGACCTCCGGCGGCTGGCGACGGGGCTCGCGGCCGATCCCGCGGGCGACGCCATGTGGCAGGACCCGGTCGTCCAGGGCCAGGGCCGCGCCGACTACCTCCGCGCCGGGCTCGGCGGGCACGAGGCGGGACCCCTCCGCGGCTTCTCGGGTCTCGCGCCCGGCTTCGTCACCGCGGCCTACTCCGACCCGGTCTCGGGCCTGACCGTGGCCGTCTCGATCAACAGCTCGACGCCCGGCGGGGACTTCGCCGCGACGGTCGCCCGCACCCTGGCCGCCATCGCGGTCGAGCAGGGAGCCGCGGCGGGAGCCGAGGGCCTGCCCCGGCTCCCGTGGACGGCCGACGGCGAGCGCGGCGCCGTGCAGGGGACCCCGACGCGCTGCTGATCCGGCGGCGCCCTACTCTGGTGCCATGCCGATCACTCCCGACACCAAGGACTGGACCTGGGTCCTCGAGCGCCCGTGCCTCGAGTGCGGTTTCGACGCCTCGCTCGTCGACGCCGACGAGGTCGCCGAGCTCATCCGCGAGAACGCCGCCGCCTGGCCCTACGTGCTCGACCGCGACGACGCGGCGGGCCGGCCCGACGACGAGACCTGGTCGCCGCTCGAGTACGCCGCGCACGTGCGCGACGTGCACCGCATCTACCGCACCCGTGTGCAGCTGATGCTCGCCGGCGACGACCCGCTCTACCCCAACTGGGACCAGGACGTCACCGCCGTGGAGGAGCGCTACGACCAGCAGGACCCCGCGACGGTCGGCCGCGAGCTGGTCGAGGCGGCCGAGCGCATCGCCGAGGTGTTCGACTCCGTCGCCGGCGCCCAGTGGCAGCGCCGAGGCCGCCGCAGCGACGGCGCGGCGTTCACGGTCGACACGATCGCCCGCTACTACCTGCACGACGTCCAGCACCACCTGCACGACGTGCAGGGCTGAGCTCAGGTGTCGATGAGCTGCGGATTGAGGAACGAGAGCGTCCGCGCGTAGGCGAGCGCCGCGGAGGCGGGGCTGACCGCGTCGCGCAGGTTGCCGTTCGCGAAGTGCCGCTGCGTGTCCGGGTAGGTGTGCGCCGTGACCGGCGTCCCCGACTCCTTCAGCCGCCCGACGAACGACTCCGGGTCGTCGCCCGCGGGCCACTCGTCGCTCTGCGCGTAATGCAGGAGGGTGGGGCACGGGACCAGCACGTGCTCCTCCGCACCCAGGGTGGCGTAATACGCGACCACCGCGTCCACGAGCCCGGTGCCCGCGGCGAGCAGCCCGAGGCGGCCGCCGAAGCCGAAGCCGATGACGGCGCTGCGCGGTGCCCCGGCCGCGACTCCGGTGCCGACCGCCTCGGCGACGGCGGCGAGGGTGCGGTCCTGCGCGGCCATCGCGGCGAGGTCGCGCGCGTCCTCCGGGGCGAGCGTGGCCCAGCCGTCGTAGAGGTCGGGCACGAGCACGTGGTAGCCGTGCTTCGCCACGGCCTCGGCGAACGGCTCCAGCCACGGCAGGCGCCCGAAGACGTCGTGCAGCACGACCACCACGGGCCGGCCGGGGTGCCCGTACTCGAGGGCGACGCCCGGCGACGGGATCTGGACGAGCTCTGTCACCCCTCCACCCTGCCCTCTGCGTCCCGCGATCCCGCGCGCTGCCACTGATCCGCCCGGCGTGTCGCGTCGGAACGCCGCTCGGGCGCCTCACCGCTCCGCGCGGCCGTGCGGCTCCAGCGGCAGGACGACCTGCTCGCGCAGGTGCTCGTAGACGACCGAGGTGCGCACATCGGCGATCTCGCGGCGCTGCGTCAGCTCGTCGATGACGAAGGCGTAGAGGTCCTGGTTGTCGCGGACGGCGACGTGGATGATGAAGTCCTCCGAGCCGGAGGTGACGAACACGCCGACCGTCTCGTCGAGGCCGGCGACCCAGTCGCGGAAGGCCTCGATGATCTCGCGCGACGGCGGACGGATGCGGACCGCGATCAGCGCCTGCACGCCGCGCCCGAGGGCCGCGAAGTCGAGGGTGAGCGTCGCGCCGGTGATGACGCCGCGGCGCCGGAGGCTCCTCGTGCGGTCGAGGGCGGTGGTGGGCGAGACGTGCACGGCGGCTGCGAGGTCCCGGTTCGTGATCCGTGCATCCGACTGCAGGACCTGCAGGATCCGGACGTCGAGTTCGTCGAGTGCCGCTCCTGGGCCGTTCTGCTGGTCGTTCATACGGAGATCCTGCCGCAGGGGACCCCTCCTGCCTACTCTTCGTGACGTCACTTCGCACGAACCGAGGAGCAGCATGACCATCCCCGCCCCCGACGCCGTCGGCTTCCACCCCGACGAGATCGACACCGCCGCGCCCACCCGCTCGGCCCGCCTCAAGTGGGTGGTCGTCGTCGACGAGTCCCTCCCCGCCGGCCGCGCCGTGAACGCCGCGATCTGCGTGGGCGCCGCGACGGCCGCGCACGTCGCGGGACTGCTCGGACCGAGCCCCGCCGACGCGTCCGGATCGCTGCATCCCGGTCTGCCGTGGGCCGGCTGCACGGTCCTCGCCGCCGACGCGGCCACCCTGCTCGCGATCCGCGCGAAGGCCGAGGCGCACGAGGGGACGTTCGTCGCCGACATGCCCGCGTCCGCGCAGGCCACCCGGGTGTACGACGAGTACCGGGAGGCGGTGGCGGCGAGCGGCTCCGACGAGCTGCAGTACCTCGCGGTCAGCCTGGTGGGGCCGAGGAACCGGATCGACAGGATCGTCGGGCGGCTGCCGCTGCTGGGCTGACGGATACCGCGGGGCTGACGGATACCGCGGGGCTGACGGACGCCGCTGCAGCGCCGGAGGAGGAGCCGCCCGCATCGGGCCGGAGGACCGGCCGCAGACGAGGGGAGGAGGAGAGCGAGTGACGGGAATCGAACCCGCGCCATCTGCTTGGGAAGCAGAAGTTCTACCATTGAACTACACTCGCGCGGCGCCGCTCGGGCGCACCAGGACATCGTAGCAAGGCCCGGAGCCGGCCCATGCCCCGGGGTCGCGCCACGCCCTAGGATCGCAGCGTGCTCCTCTCCGACCGCGACATCTCGCTCGAACTCGCCTCCGGCCGCGTGGGGCTCGCCCCGCACGATCCGTCGATGCTGCAGCCGTCGTCCGTCGATGTGCGCCTCGACCGCTTCTTCCGGCTGTTCGACAATCACCGCTACCCGTACATCGATCCGGCCGAGGACCAGCCCGAGCTGACCCGCCTGGTCGAGACGCCGCAGGGCGAGCCGTTCATCCTCCACCCGGGAGAGTTCGTGCTCGGCTCGACCTACGAGGAGGTGTCCCTGCCGGACGACATCGCGGCGCGCCTCGAGGGCAAGAGCTCGCTCGGACGGCTCGGGCTGCTGACCCACTCGACCGCCGGGTTCATCGATCCGGGCTTCACCGGCCACGTCACCCTCGAGCTCAGCAACGTCGCGACGCTCCCCATCACGCTCTGGCCGGGGATGAAGATCGGCCAGATGTGCTTCTTCCGCCTCAGCTCGCCCGCCGAGAAGCCCTACGGCTCGGCGGAGTACAGCTCGCGGTACCAGGGCCAGCGCGGTCCGACCGCGTCGCGGTCGGCGCTCAACTTCCACCGCACGGACGTCTACACCGACTGACGCCGGCGCAGGGATCAGGGCGTAGGGGTCAGCCCAGCAGGCGGGGGAGCTGCAGCACGAGCCAGGGGGAGAACGCCCAGGGGGTCGAGCGGACGGCGGCGAGCGTCGCCTCGGCGTCGACCCACTCGTAGTCCATGACCTCGTCGAGGCGCGGATCGAGGGCGTCGCGGCTCGACAGTGTCGCCGTGTAGACGGGGCAGATCTCGTTCTCGACGACGCCGGACGCGTCGATCGCGCGGTAGCGGAAGTCCGGCAGGGCGACCTCCAGCGTGGCCAGCCGGGCGCCGAGCTCGCGCTCGGCCCGGCGGACGACGGCGTCCTCGATCCGCTCGCCCGGGGCGGGGTGCCCGCAGAAGGAGTTGGTCCAGACGCCCGGCCAGGTGCGCTTCTCGAGTGCGCGGCGGGTCACCAGAAGCGCGCCGTCCGGGGAGAAGACGTGGCAGGAGAACGCGAGGTGCAGGGGAGTGGCCGTGTCGTGCACGGTCGCCTTGTCGGCGACCCCCACGGCGTTCCCGGCCTCGTCGAGGAGGACCACCTGCTCGATCCGGTCCGTCTGCACAGTGGCGGCTGGCGAAGTCATACCCGCAAGTCAAGCACGCCGCAACACATCAGCCGGCTTATCGTCCTGGTTCTCCCCTTTGTTAGCCTTCCCCCGTGGATACGCGCGACCCCGTGGTTCTGTCCCGGTTGAGGCAGGAGCACGTCGATGCCGTCCTGGACAGGTTCTTCTCGTTGGCGAGGTCCCGGGCGGTGCGTCTCGGACCCCGCTACCTGACCCTCTGGCAGACGCTGGAGGCCAACACCCGCGGCGGCAAGCGCTTCCGCCCGCTGATGGTGATCTCGGCGTACGAGGCCCACGGCGGCCAGGATCCGGAGGCCGCCGCCCATCTCGGCGCGGCGTTCGAGCTGCTGCACACCGCGCTGATCGTGCACGACGACGTGATCGACCGCGACTTCGTGCGCCGCGGCGGCCCGAACGTCTCGGGCAGCTACCGCGACGAGGCGACGACCGCGGGCCTCTCCATCCCGATCGCCGAGCACCGCGGGACCTCGGTGGCCGTGATCGCCGGGGACCTCGCCCTCACCGGCGCCCACCGCCTCGTCGAGGGCGTCGGCGCCTCCGACGGCGTGCGGGCCCGCCTGCTCACCCTGCTCGACGAGGCCGTCTTCGCCTCAGCCGCGGGCGAGCTGGCCGACGTGGACTTCTCCCTCATGCCGGGCATGCCCTCGGTCGACGAGGTGCTCGAGATGGAGCGCCTCAAGACGGCCGTCTACTCCTTCGAGGCGCCGCTGCAGGCCGGAGCGATCCTCGCCGGGGCCTCGGACGCCGCGGTGGACGCGCTCGGCGAGTTCGGCCGCTGGATCGGCATCGCCTACCAGATCGTCGACGACCTGCTCGGCGTCTTCGGCTCGGAGGGGCAGACCGGCAAGACCACGCTGGGCGACCTCCGCGAGGGCAAGCGCACCGTCCTCATCGCCCACGCGGCCGGCACCGACTGCTGGCCCGACATCGAGGCGCTGATCGGCGACGAGCACCTCGCGCCCGAGACCGCGGAGAAGGTGCGCGGCATCCTCGAGGAGTGCGGCGCCCGCAGCTACGCCGAGGGGCTCGCGAACCAGTTCGCAGACCGCGCCTGGGCGGCGCTGGAGACGCCCGCGGTGTCGGAGGCCTTCCGCAACGAGGTCCGCCCGCTCGTGGCCAGCGTGGTCGGGCGCACCCGATGAGCGCTGTCCGCCACGCGCGGATGCGTGCGACGATGCGCTCCGCCCGGCCGTCCCCCCGTACGGTGGCACGATGAGCCGCCAGAGCGAACTGTACGACCGCGTCGCGCACGAGTCGTCCGCGCAGGTGATCCGCCGCTACTCCACCTCCTTCGGGCTGGCCACGCGCCTGCTCGCTCCGGGCGTCCGCGAGCGGGTGGAGGACGTCTACGCCCTCGTGCGCGTCGCCGACGAGATCGTCGACGGCGTCGCCGAGGAGGCCCGTCTCGATCGGGCCGCGGTGGAGGAGTCCCTCGACGCCTTCGAGGCCGAGACCGAGCGCGCGCTCGCCTCCGGCTACAGCTCCAACCTCGTGATCCACGCCTTCGCTCGGACCGCGCGGGCGACCGGATTCGGCACCGAGCTCACCCGGCCGTTCTTCGCGTCGATGCGCGCCGACCTCCGCGAGACCGAGCACACCCCCGAGTCCTTCGAGGCCTACGTCTACGGCTCCGCCGAGGTCGTCGGGCTGATGTGCCTGCACGTGTTCCTCGCGGCGCCGGACGCGGGGCTCGTCTCCGAGGCCGCCCGCGCGCGGCTCGTGGCCGGAGCGCGCCGCCTGGGCGCCGCGTTCCAGAAGGTCAACTTCCTCCGCGATCTCGCCGCCGACGTCGACGGCCTCGGCCGCAGCTACTTCCCCGGAGTCGACCCGCGGGCGTTCTCCGAGCGCGACAAGGCCTCGCTGCTCGCCGACCTCGACGACGACCTCGCCGAGGCCGCCGCCATCGTGCCCGAGCTCCCTCGCTCGAGCCGGCGCGCGGTCCTGCTCGCCCACTCCCTCTTCGCCGCCCTGGCCGACCGGATCCGCGCGACGCCCGCCGAGGAGCTCCTCCGCGCCCGCGTCAGCGTGCCCACGGCCGCCAAGGCGGCGCTCGCGGCCAAGGCGGCCGTGTCGACGCTCGGCCCGCGCCTGGGCCCCGGCCCCGTCCGCGCGACCCGCTCGAGGACCGGCCCGCACCGCGCCGTCGTCATCGGCGGGGGGATCGGCGGACTCGCCTCCGCCGCGCTGCTCGCGCGCGACGGCTACGACGTGACCCTCCTGGAGGCGCGCGAGGCCGTCGGCGGCCGCGCCGGCTCGTGGGAGCACGAGGGCTTCCGCTTCGACACCGGTCCCTCCTGGTACCTGATGCCCGAGGTGTTCGACCACTTCTTCCGCCTCATGGGCACCAGCGCCGAGGAGCGCCTCGACCTCGTCACGCTCGACCCCGGCTACCGGGTCTACAGCGAGGGCGTCGACGAGCCGATCGACGTGCTCGCCGACCTCGAGTCGAACCTCGCGCTCTTCGAGAGCATCGAGCCCGGAGCGGGCGAGCGGATGCGCGCGTACCTCGACTCCGCGCGCGACACCTACGAGATGGCCAAGCGCCGCTTCCTCTACACGAGCTTCTCGTCCTTCCTCCCGCTGCTGCGCCGCGACGTGCTCAGCCGGACCGGGAGGCTCGGCCGCCTGCTGCTCACTCCGCTCGACACGTTCGCGGCGACGGCGGTCACCGACAACCGGCTGCGCCAGATCCTCGGCTACCCGGCCGTCTTCCTCGGCTCCTCGCCGTTCGCCGCGCCGAGCATGTACCACCTGATGAGCCACCTCGACCTCGCCGACGGCGTGCTCTATCCGATGGGCGGATTCACGAAGCTGATCGAGGCGGTCGCCGACGTCGCCGAGGAGGCCGGCGTCACCGTCCGCACGTCCTCGCCCGCGACGCGGATCCTCACCGCCCGCTCGCCCCGCGGCCGACGCCGCGGCGCCGAGGTCGTCGGAGTCGAGTTCACGGGCCCCGACGGCACGGAGCGGATCCCCGCCGACCTGGTCGTCAACGCCTCCGACCTCTTCACCACCGAGCAGTCGCTCCTCCCCGAGGAGCTGCGGACCTACCCGCCCGCCTACTGGGAGAAGCGCGAGCCCGGCCCGAGCGCCGTCCTCGTCCTCCTGGGCGTGCGCGGGGAGCTGCCCGAGCTCGAGCACCACACCCTGCTCTTCACGGAGGACTGGCGCGACAACTTCGACAAGATCTTCGGCGAGCACCCGACCGTCCCCGATCCCGCGTCGATCTACGTCTGCCGCCCGAGCGCGACCGACGCGAGCACGGCTCCGGAGGGGCACGAGAACCTGTTCGTGCTCGTGCCGATCCCGGCCGACACCTCGATCGGCCACGGCGGAGTCGACGGCGCGGGCGACGCGCGCGTCGAGGCCATCGCCGACCAGGCCATCGCGCAGATCGCGTCCTGGACCGGCGCGACCGACCTGGCCGAGCGGATCGTCGTCCGCCGCACCATCGGCCCGGCCGACTTCGAGAGCGACCTCGGCGCCTGGCGCGGCTCGATGCTCGGACCGGCCCACGTCCTCTCGCAGAGCGCCTTCTTCCGGGCCGGGAACGTCAGCAGGCACGTCGACGGACTGCTCTTCGCCGGCAGCTCCACGATCCCCGGCATCGGCCTGCCGATGTGCATCATCAGCGCCGAGGTCATGCTCAAGCGCGTGCGCGGCGACGTGTCGACCGAGCCGCTGCCCGTGCGGGAGGCGCCGTCCGCTCCGGTCGCGCCCGTCGCCGTGGGGGAGTAGGCGTGGGGATCCTCTACCTGCTCGCGCTCCTCGTCTCGATCACCGGGATGATCGTGCTCGACCGCCGCTTCCGGCTGTTCTTCTGGGCGGACGCGCGACGCGCGGCGATCGTGCTGCCCGTGGGAGTCGCGTTCTTCCTGGTCTGGGACCTCGTGGGGATCGGCCTGGGCGTCTTCTTCCGCGGAGAGACCTCCTACATGACCGGCCTGCAGATCGCGCCGGAGCTCCCGGTCGAGGAGGTCCTCTTCCTCACCCTGCTCTGCTACCTGACGATGGACGTGCACGGCTTCCTCTCGCAGCGGGTCGCCCGGCGGGCGGAGGCGCGCGCGTGACCTACCTCCTCCTCAACGCCGTGTTCCTCGCGGTGGTGCTGGTGCTGCTGCTGCTCGCGCTGCGCCGACGCGTCCTGCGCCTGCCCGCCGTCCTCGGCACCCTCGCCGTGCTGCTGGTGATGACCGCCGTGTTCGACAACATCATGATCGGAGTGGGCCTGCTGGTCGCCTACGACGACGACCTGATCTCGGGCATCCGGATCGGTGTCGCTCCGATCGAGGACTTCGCCTACGCGATCGCCGCGGCCCTCGCCCTCCCGGCGCTCTGGGTGCTCCTGCCCTCGCGTCGTCGGAGCGAGCCGTGAACCGGCTGCGCGCGCTGTTCGTCTCGAGCCGCCCGCTGAGCTGGGTCAACACCGCCTACCCGTTCGCGGCGGCGTACCTGCTGACCACCCGCGAGATCGACCTCGCCTTCGTGCTCGGCACGATCTACTTCCTCATCCCCTACAACCTCGCGATGTACGGGATCAACGACGTCTTCGACTACGAGTCCGACCTGCGGAACCCCCGCAAGGGCGGCGTCGAGGGCGCCGTGCTCGACCGGAGCGAGCACCGCGCGACGCTGATCGCGGCGGTGGCCACGAACGTGCCGTTCCTGGTGGCGCTCGTGCTGCTCGGATCCCCGGTCTCGTGGCTGGTCCTCGCGATCAGCGTCTTCGCGGTGATCGCCTACAGTGCGCCGGGGCTCCGCTTCAAGGAGCGTCCGTTCGTCGACTCGCTGACCTCGGCGACCCACTTCGTCAGCCCGGCCGTCTTCGGGATCGCCCTCGCGGGCACCGTGGTCACCGGACCTCTGGTGGCGCTGCTCGTGGCGTTCTTCCTCTGGGGGATCGCGAGCCACGCCTTCGGCGCGGTGCAGGACATCCTGGCCGACCGCGCGGGCGGCATCGGCTCGATCGCGACCGTGATCGGAGCGAAGGCGACCACGCGCTTCGCCATCGCCGCCTACGTCGCGAGCGGCCTGCTCCTGCTCCTGCTGCCCTGGCCGGGGACCCTCGCGGCGATCCTCGCGGTGCCGTACGCGGTGAGCATCTGGCCGTACCGGTCGCTCGAGGACGCCGAGGCGGAGCGGGCGAACGCGGGCTGGAAGCGATTCCTCGCGCTGAACTTCCTGACCGGCTTCCTCGTCACGCTCCTGCTGATCGTGTTCTGGATCGCCACGGTCTGATCCGCGGCCGCCGGCGCGGGAGGTCCTCGCCCGCGTCTCCGCGGGCCCCGCCCCGTCAGTCCCGGCGGGCGGGCGGCGCGAGCCGCGGCTCCGGCACGACGGGGGCGGTGGCCGGCGGGCGGCGCACCGGCAGGAGCAGCACCAGCCCCACGGCGAGGACGAGGACGAGCCCGAGGATGCCCCAGTACTGCACGTTCGCCTCGCCGCTGCCCGAGACGGCCGCGGCGATCGAGACGGCGGCTGCGAAGGCGGCGGGCGCGAGGAACGAGGCCGCCCGCCCGGTGGTCGCGTAGAGGCCGAAGATCTCGCCCTCGCGTCCCTCCGGGATGAGGCGGGCCAGGTAGCTGCGGCTCGCCGACTGCGCCGGGCCGACGAACAGGCACAGCAGCAGGCCGAAGATCCAGAACACCGTGCTCCCCCCGTCGTGCAGGACGAAGACGGCGGTGCCGCAGACGACCAGGCCGATGAGCGAGGCGACGATCACGGCCTTGGGGCCGATGCGGTCGTCGAGCGCGCCGACCGAGATGGTCGCCACTCCGGCCACGACGTTCGCGGCGATGGCGAAGAGGATCACCTCGCCGGCGTCGAAGCCGAAGGTGCCCTGCGCCAGCACGCCGCCGAAGGTGAAGACCCCGGTGAGCCCGTCGCGGAACACCGCGCTGGCGATGAGGAAGGCCACGGTGCTGCGGCTCTCGCGCCAGAGGCCGGCGACCTGCGCGAAGAGCGCGCGGTAGGAGGCGATCACCCCGACGCGCTCCGCCCGGCTCGCGCGCGCCGGCGTCTCCGGCACCGCGACCAGCACAGGCAGGGCGAAGACGGCGAACCACACGCCGGCGACCAGGATCGAGACGCGCACGTCGAGGCCGTCGTCCCCCGTCACTCCGAAGAGCCCGACCTCGGGCGAGATGAAGCCGAAGTACACGATCAGCAGCAGGACGATCCCGCCGACGTAGCCCATGCCCCACCCGAAGCCGGAGACGCGGCCGATGGTCGCCCGGGTCGAGACCTGGAGGAGCATCGCGTTGTAGTTGACGCTCGCGAACTCGAAGAAGACCGTGCCGACCGCGAGCAGTCCGAGTCCCAGCCAGAGGAGGGCCGGGTCGGGGCGCACGAGGAACATCAGCAGGATGCAGAGGACGACGACGGCGGAGTGGATCCCCAGCCAGAGCCGGCGGCGCCCGCCGAGGTCGGCCCGGCGGCCGGTGATCGGCGCGATGACGGCGACGATCACGCCGGCGGCGGCGAGGGACCAGCCGAGCGCGGCCGAGACTCCGCTCGAAGTGCCGAAGAGCCCGTCGGTGGTCAGGTAGACGGTGAAGACGAAGGTGGTCACCACCGCGTTGAAGGCCGAGCCGCCCCAGTCCCACAGGCCCCAGGCGAGGACGGGCCAGCGGCCGGTGCGCGTCGTCATGGGCCCACCGTAGGGGGAGGAGGTGAACGGCCGGAAGCCGCGGGACCCGCGAGTCTGAGAGTTGAGCCGATGCGACTCAACTTCTCGCCTCCGGACTTGACGCGAGACGACGGATGCGTAAACTTGAGCGTGCGGGGCTCAACTCCCGCAGAGGATTCCGCACCACCCGTCAACTGACCGGCAGCCGCCCGCGCGACGCCGATCGCGAAGGAGAACAACGCATATGTCCCGTGCCGTAGGCATCGACCTGGGAACCACCAACTCTGTCGTGGCCGTCCTCGAGGGAGGCGAGCCCACCGTCATCGCCAACGCCGAGGGCTTCCGCACCACGCCGTCCGTCGTGGCGTTCACCAAGGACGGGGAGGTGCTCGTCGGCGAGACCGCGAAGCGCCAGGCCGTCACCAACGTCGACCGCACCATCGCGTCGGTCAAGCGCCACATGGGCACCGACTGGACCTTCGGCGTCGAGGACAAGAAGTACACCCCGCAGGAGATCTCGGCCCGCATCCTGGGCAAGCTCAAGCGCGACGCGGAGCAGTACCTGGGCGACAAGGTGACCGACGCGGTCATCACCGTCCCGGCCTACTTCAACGACGCCGAGCGCCAGGCGACCAAGGACGCCGGCGAGATCGCCGGCCTCAACGTCCTGCGCATCATCAACGAGCCCACCGCGGCCGCGCTGGCCTACGGCCTCGACAAGGGCAAGGAGGACGAGCTCATCCTCGTCTTCGACCTCGGCGGCGGAACGTTCGACGTCTCCCTCCTCGAGGTGGGCAAGGACGACGACTTCTCGACCATCCAGGTCCGCGCGACCTCGGGCGACAACCGCCTCGGCGGCGACGACTGGGACCAGCGCGTCGTCGACCACCTGGTCAAGCGCTTCAAGGACTCGACCGGCGTCGACGTCTCGAAGGACAAGATCGCTCGCCAGCGCCTCAAGGAGGCCGCGGAGCAGGCGAAGAAGGAGCTCTCCTCGAGCACCTCGACCAGCATCCAGCTGCCCTACCTCTCGCTCACCGAGAACGGCCCGGCGAACCTCGACGAGACGCTCACCCGCGCCAAGTTCGAGGAGCTCACCAGCGACCTGATCGAGCGCACCCGCAAGCCCTTCACCGACGTCATCGCCGAGGCGGGCGTCAAGGTCGAGGACATCGCTCACGTGGTCCTCGTCGGCGGCTCGACCCGCATGCCGGCCGTGGCCGAGCTCGTCAAGAAGCTCACCGGCGGCAAGGAGCCCAACAAGGGCGTCAACCCGGACGAGGTCGTCGCCGTCGGCGCCGCGCTGCAGGCCGGCGTCCTCAAGGGCGAGCGCAAGGACGTCCTCCTGATCGACGTGACCCCGCTCTCGCTGGGCATCGAGACCAAGGGCGGGATCATGACCAAGCTCATCGAGCGCAACACCGCGATCCCGACCAAGAGGTCCGAGACCTTCACCACGGCCGACGACAACCAGCCGTCCGTCGCGATCCAGGTCTTCCAGGGCGAGCGCGAGTTCACCCGCGACAACAAGAACCTGGGCACGTTCGAGCTGACCGGCATCGCGCCGGCCCCGCGCGGCATCCCGCAGGTCGAGGTCACCTTCGACATCGACGCCAACGGCATCGTCCACGTGTCCGCGAAGGACAAGGGCACCGGCAAGGAGCAGTCGATGACGATCACGGGCGGCTCCTCGCTGCCCAAGGACGACATCGACCGCATGGTCCGCGAGGCCGAGGAGCACGCCGCCGAGGACAAGGCCCGCCGCGAGGCCGCCGAGATCCGCAACAACGCCGAGACCCTGGCGTACTCGATCGACAAGCTGATCAAGGACAACGAGGACAAGCTGCCCGAGGACGTCAAGTCCGAGGTGCAGGGAGACGTCGACGCGCTGAAGACCGCGCTCGCCGGCGACGACGACGCGGCCGTCAAGACCGCGTTCGACGCCCTCAACGCCTCGCAGACCAAGATCGGCCAGGCGATCTACTCCCAGGACCAGGCCGCGCAGAGCGCCCCCGCGGACGCTCCGGCCGACGGTGACAAGAAGGACGACGAGGACATCGTCGACGCCGAGGTCATCGACGAGGACGAGCCGAAGGACACGAAGTAGCCATGGCAGCCGAGAACGAGCCCCAGGACCTCCCCGAGGAGCAGCCGGCCACCGGCGGCGAGGCGGGAGCCGAGGCGGCGCAGGACGCCCAGGACCAGGAGGGCCTCATCGAGGCCGAGGGGCCCGACGTCGAGACCAGCCTCTCGGACGCCGACCTCTCGTTCCTCTCGGGACAGTCCAGCGCCGAGACGCTCGCGGCCGAGCACCTCGCCGATCTCCAGCGGGTGACCGCGGAGTACGCGAACTACCGCAAGCGCACCGAGGCCAACCGCCAGGTCGACAAGGAGCGGGCGATCGGCGACGCGGTGAAGGTCATCCTCCCCGTGCTCGACGACCTCGACCGCGCCGAGAAGCACGGCGACCTCGCCGAGGGCGGGCCCTTCACGGCCATCGCGCAGAAGCTGCGCGGCGGAGTGGAGAAGCTCGGCCTGGTGAAGACCGGCGCCGTGGGCGACCTGTTCGACCCGAACATCCACGAGGCGATCTTCCAGCAGCCCACCCCCGGCGCCGAGACCTCCACGGTCGCGGACGTCGTCGAGGCGGGCTACTACCTCGGAGGCTCGCTGCTGCGGGCCGCCAAGGTGGTCGTGGCAGTCCCCGCCGACTGACCCCGCCACCGGCACCACCACCGCGGAGGACCCCGCCCCGCTCGGCAGCACGCTGCCGGACCGGGGCGGGGTCCCTCGCCGCATTCGACACAGGAAGAGGCACATGGCCAGCCAGGATTGGTTCGACAAGGACTTCTACAAGGTCCTCGGCGTGTCCAAGGACGTCTCCGCCGCGGATCTGAAGAAGACCTACCGCAAGCTCGCCCGCCAGTTCCACCCCGACTCCAACCCGGGGGACGCGAAGGCCGAGGCGCGCTTCAAGGAGATCAGCGAGGCGTACACCGTGCTCTCGGACGCCGAGCAGCGCAAGGAGTACGACCAGATCCGCGCCATGGGCGGCGGAGCGCGCTTCACCGCGGGCGGCCAGCCCGGAGGGTTCGACGACGTCTTCGGCGGCATGTTCGGCCAGGGCGGGCGCACCTCCTACAGCACCCAGCAGGGCCCGCCGCCCGGCTTCGAGGACATCCTCGGCGGCATGTTCGGCGGCGGAGGCAGCCGCTTCGGCCAGCCCACCGGCGGCTACCGCGGCTTCGGCGGCCCGCAGAAGGGCGCCGACGTCACCGCCAGCACCACCATCGACTTCCGCACCGCGACCCGGGGCGACACCGTCCAGCTGCAGACCGGCGACGGGCGCACCCTCTCGGTGCGCATCCCGGCCGGCGTGGCCGACGACCAGAAGATCCGCGTCCGCGGCAAGGGCCGCCCCAGCCCGGACGGCGGCGATCCCGGCGATCTGGTGCTCACCGTCTCGGTGCGCAAGCATCCGGTGTTCGAGCGCGACGGGCTGAACCTGCGCGTGACGGTTCCCGTGACCTTCGTCGAGGCCGTCTTCGGCGCGACGATCGAGGTGCCGACCCTCGGCGGCGAGCCCGTCAAGCTCCGGGTCGCCGCAGGCACCCCGAGCGGCCGCGTCCTGCGCGTCAAGGGCCGCGGCGTCACGACTCCCAAGGGCACGGGCGACCTGCTCGCGGTCCTGCAGGTCGCCGTCCCGAGCCACCTGTCCGCCGCCGCCCGTGAGGCCCTCGAGGCCTACGCCGCCGCCGAGCCGGACGAGGACCCGCGCGAGGACATCCTGGAGAAGGCCCGCTACTAGCACCGGATCGGCGCGACCGGTCGGAGGAGGAGACATGGACGAGAACACGCCCGTCTTCGCGATCGCCGTCGCCGCCGAGCTGGCGGGGATGCACCCGCAGACGCTCCGGCAGTACGACCGGCTCGGGCTCGTGAGCCCGACCCGCACCGCGGGCAAGTCGCGCCGCTACTCGATGCGCGACGTGGTGCAGCTGCGCGAGGTCGCCCGGCTCTCCTCCGAGGGCGTCTCTCTCGAGGGCATCGCGCGCATCCTGCAGCTCGAGAACCAGGTGCAGTCGCTCTCGCAGCGGGTGCGCGAGCTGGAGTCGGCCCTCGCCGACGAGCTCCTGAACCGGCCGGGCCGCCGCGTGTTCGCCGCCGGACTCGAGGGGGACGTGGTCACTCTGCGCCACGGCACGCGCGCGCAGCGCCGGACCGAGCTGGTCGTCTGGCGCCCCGCGCCACGATCAGGGGCCGCCGACGACGCCACACCCTGAACGAGGGGTAGCCTGACCGGGCGCCGCCCCGTCATCGCGGCGCCCGTCCCTCCGCTCGGGGCGGAGAGCAGGAGGACCGCCGTGGACCACGACAGCAGCACCCCGCGCGACGAGCGCGACGCCCGCCGGGAGCAGGCCGCCCAGGAGCAGGCCCCCCAGGAGCAGGCGTCGGACGCCTCGCGACAGGAGCAGGCCCCGGACGCCACGCGCGCGTCCCGCAGGACGCCCGTCGTCCCCGACAACGGGTTCTCCCGCGAGTCCTACGCGATCCATGCCACCCGCAGCGACCTCCCCCTCTTCTCGGATGCGCTGAACGGCGGCCGCGACGACTCCGGCTGGCTGTCGTCGCTCTCGAGCACCCTCGCCGCACACACCGGGCCGGTCGGCTCCCCGGACTCGGCCGCCGAGACAGCGCAGGCCGCGCTCGACCGCCGCACTCGCCGTCGGAGCGACGAGTCCGACTCCTGAGCCCCGGCTCCGGCTAGTCGCGCAGGCGCGTCGCGGCCATCCGGGCGTCGACCAGGCGGCCGCCGCTGAGGCGGGCGAGGATCACGGAGCCGAACGGCAGCGCGCGCACGAGGGGCAGGCCCTCGACCCGCTCCTCGTCCGTGTAGCCGAGGAGGACGTACATCCCGACCACGGCGATCGCGGCGATCGTCGCGACCCGCGCCGGGATCTGGTCCATCGTGCCGCCTCCGCCGTCGATCGGCTCGGCGAGCGTGACGCACATGAGGAAGATCGACGCGTAGACCGCCAGGTGCACGTGGGAGCGGCTCCACGGGCGCGCGAGCGCGGCGATCGGCAGGATCCAGAGGGCGTACCAGGGGTGGATGGCGGTCGACGCCGTCACGAACGCGAGCAGCGCGCCGGACAGGCGGGCGAGCGGATCGATGGAGCGCCGCGAGAGCATGAGGCGCGCGGCGATCAGGCCGGCGAGCCCGAGCGCGAGGATCTTGACCACGGCGATCGCCGCGGCGGGGTCGTGGCCGGTGAACTCGACGGCGCGGGAGACCGAGACCGTGACGAACGACATCGGCGCGTACCAGTGCAGGATCGAGCCGGGCACGACCATCGCCGCGACCCAGCCGACCCCGACGCCCGCGAGCAGCCCGACGGCGACCACGAGGCCGAGCGCTCCGGCGCCCGTCCAGAGCCAGCCGCGGGTGCGCTCACGCCACGTCGCGTCGTGGCGCAGCCACAGGAGCGCGAGCACGGGGAGCGCGATCACGGCGATCGGCTTGATCGCGATCGCTCCGGCCATCAGCACGACGGCGGCGATGCGCCGGTCGGTCTGGGCGTAGTAGAGCGACGCGAGGATGAGCGCCAGCATCACGGAGTCGTTGTGGCCGGCGACGACGAAGAGCACGAGGGTCAGCGGGTTGGCGACGATCGTCCAGGCGGTGAGCGGGACCGAGAGGCCGCGCAGGCGCGCCAGGCGGAGCGCGTAGACGGCCATGACGGCGACGCCGGCGACCGACACGGCGCGGAGCATCGCGATCGAGAGCTCGGGTGCGCCGTAGCCCGCGAACTGCACCGCGGTGCGCTCGATCAGGAGGTAGAGGGGCCCGTAGGGCGTGGGCGTGTCGGCCCAGAGCGGGTCGACGCCGAGGTCGAACCAGCCGGGGAGTGTCGCGACGCCGTGGGTGTAGGGGTCGATGCCCTGGGTCATCAGGCGCCCCTGCGCCACGTAGGAGAACATGTCGTGGCTGAACAGCGGCACCGTCACGAGGAGCGGAGCGGTCCAGGCGAGGGCCGCCACCACGATGGTGCGGACGGAGCCGGGGCCCGCCGCGAGCGCGACCGTGCGCAGGCGGAGCCACGCGATCAGCAGCAGCATCCCGCCGCCCACGACGAGGGCGCCGCTGGACTCGGTGAGCCAGCCCGTGGCGCGGATCGAGGCGACGAGAGGCCAGTCGCGGATGGGCGAGCCGGCGGGCAGGTAGCCCACGCCGAGCGAGCCGAGGAGGATCGCGATCGAGCCCAGCAGGCCCGTCGCCAGCGGTGCGGCCTCCATGAAGCGGAGCCGCGGCCGGCGCTGCCGTCCCGTTGCCCGGGCCGTGACCGGCCGCTCGATCGTCCCCCGTGAAGCCATCGGAGCCACGCTAAAGGATGGGACTCCGAAGTGCATGGACGGCCGGTGAACGGTTGATCAGTCGGCGCTCAGGTTGTACAAGCACTCGCACGCGCACCGATCAGGGCAGGCGCGGCACCGGAGCCGGCTCCGCGAAGCGCAGCTGGTTGCCGAACGGATCGATCACGTCGAGCGCGAAGCCGAACGGCGTGCGGGTGATCCGCGGGTTGAGGTAGGGGTACGCCTTCGCGTCGAGCTCGGCGTGCAGCTCGCGGACACCGCGGAGGGCGACGTGCACGGCGGCGCCAGGACTGCCGTCGCGGTGGTGCTCGCTGAGGTGCAGGCGGAGCCCCGAGCGCGACACCTGCAGGTAGAGGGGGGCGTCGAGCGCGGCGCGGTGCTCCCAGTCCACCTCGAAGCCGAGGTAGTCGACGTAGAACTCGCCCGCCTTGGCGACCGAGAAGATCCGCAGGATGGGCACGGCCGCCTCCAGCCGCACCGGCTCGAGCCGGTCCGGCTCCTCCGCGCTCGACCGGTCCCGTGCACGCCGTCTCGTCTCCACGCCACGAGGCTAGCCGCCCCACGGTCGGCCCGGCGCCGGAGGGTCAGTCGACGAGATCGAGACCGCGCAGCAGCCGGAGGGTCTCGACCCCGGCGGGCGGGCAGCGGCCCGCATCGGAGCCGTCGACCCAGTGCAGAGAGTCGATCTCGCCGCTCGGGCGCGCCTCGCGGTCGAGCTCGGCGGCGAAGACGCTCATGTGGACCTCCCGCCCCTCCGGCTCGCCGTGCGCCTGGGTGCGGACGGTGAACAGGGGCTCGAGGCCGAGCGCGACGGCGCCGAGCTCCTCGCGGGCCTCCCGGGCCGCCGCCTCGATCCCGCTCTCGCCCTCGTCGACCTTGCCGCCGGGGAGGTAGAGGACGTCGCGGCCCCGCGCCGTGACCATCAGGACGTGCCGGTCGCGGAGGACGGCGACGGCGGACACGACGATCGGCGGGAGGGTGCTCATCCGCTCATCATGCCCGCCGCGGGCGGACCGGCTCGGCGCCCCCGCGGCTACCATGGGGGCACACCAGAAGGACGCGCGCAGCCGGCGCGCGCCGGGGCCCCGTGCGCCCGAACAGCTGAGGAGCAACCCGTGGCAGAACCCACCACCCTCGACAAAGTCATCACCCTCGCGCAGCACAGGGGATTCGTCTTCCCCTCGGGTGAGATCTACGGGGGCACCCGCTCCGCGTGGGACTACGGGCCGCTCGGCGTGGAGTTCAAGGAGAACATCAAGCGCCAGTGGTGGAAGAGCTTCGTGCAGGGCCGGGGCGACGTCGTCGGCCTGGACTCCGCGGTCATCCTGCCCACGGCGATCTGGCACGCCTCGGGACACGTCGGCGTCTTCTCGGACCCGCTGACCGAGTCGCTGATCACCCACAAGCGCTACCGCGCCGACCACCTCTTCGAGAAGTACGAGGAGGTCAACGGCCACCCGCCCGTGAACGGCCTCGCCGACATCCCGGACCCGGAGCACCCCGACAAGGTCGGCCAGTGGACCGAGATCAAGCAGTTCTCGGGCCTGATGAAGACCTACCTCGGCGTCGTCGACGACGAGTCGGGTCTGCACTACCTGCGTCCCGAGACCGCCCAGGGCATCTTCACCAACTTCGCGAACGTGCTGCAGAGCGCCCGTCGCAAGCCGCCCTTCGGCATCGGCCAGATCGGCAAGGCGTTCCGCAACGAGATCACCCCCGGCAACTTCATCTTCCGCACCCGCGAGTTCGAGCAGATGGAGCTCGAGTTCTTCGTCGAGCCCGGCACGGACGAGGAGTGGCAGGAGACCTGGATGCAGCTCGCCTGGGACTGGTTCGTCGGGCTCGGGATGAACCCCGAGAACATCCGGCAGTACGAGCACCCGAAGGACAAGCTCTCCCACTACTCCAAGCGCACCGTCGACATCGAGTACCGCTTCAGCTTCGCCTCGGACGAGTGGGGCGAGCTGATGGGAGTCGCGAACCGCACCGACTACGACCTCAAGACGCACATCGAGCACTCGGGCAAGGACCTCTCGTTCTTCGACCAGAACAAGAACGAGCGCTACGTGCCGTTCGTGATCGAGCCGTCGTTCGGCCTCACCCGCGCGCTCATGGCGTTCCTCGTCGACGCCTACGAGGAGCAGGAGCTGCCGCCGAACGCCAAGGGCAAGGTCGAGACGCGGACCGTGCTGCACCTCGACCCGCGCCTGGCGCCGGTCAAGGTGGCCGTGCTGCCGCTCTCGCGCAACGAGGCCCTCTCGCCGCTCGCGCGCCGCGTCGCCGACCAGCTGCGCCAGCTCTGGAACGTCGACTTCGACGACTCCGGAGCGATCGGCCGCCGCTACCGCCGCCAGGACGAGATCGGCACCCCCTACTGCGTGACCGTCGACTTCGACTCGCTCGAGGACGACGCCGTGACCGTCCGCGACCGCGACACGATGAAGCAGGAGCGCATCCCGCTCGAGCAGCTCGAGTCGTACCTCTTCACCGGGCTCCGCGGGGCCTGACGCTCCTCCCGGGACGCCGCCGACCGGACGGGCCGGCGGCGTCCCGGAGGGCGCGGACCAGCCGGCCCTGCGGTCAGCGCTCGCGGGCGAGCAGGGCGAAGACGAGGGTCGAGGTCCACTCGCCCTTGCAGAACTCGTCCTCCCGGTGGTGCGCCTCGAGGCGCATCCCGAGGCGCTCGCAGAGGCGGGCGGAGGCGGTGTTCCGAGCGTCGAGCTGCGCGATCACGCGGTGGGCGCCGAGGGTGTCGAACGCGAGGTCGAGCAGCGCCCGGGCGGCCTCGGTCGCGTAGCCGCGCCCCTGCGCCTCCGGGTGCAGCACCCAGCCGATCTCGACCGCCTCCTGCTCGACGGACGTCGCGATGAGCGTGAGGTCGCCGATCATCCGCCCGGCGAGGACGCCCTCCCGGGGGACGATCGCCAGCACGGCCACGTCGCCGTCAGCGGCGAGCCGTGTCGAGGGGAGGCGGCGCTGCAGGTGCGCCCGCGACTCCTCGGGGGTGCGCACCGGCCAGCGGAGGAACCGGACGGCGTCGGCGTCGCCCTGGTAGCGCGCGTGGTCCTCGGCGTCCTCCGGTCCGAGGGGACGCAGGAGCAGGCGCTCGGTGAGCAGCGGCGCGAAGCGCAGCGGCTCCGCGTCGAAGGGGAGCCGGAGGCTCACGCGGTGGCGGCGTCAGAGTCGGGGCGCGCGGCGGCGGGCTCGGCCGGGACCTCGATGCCGAAGAGCGCCTCGAGCCCGGTGAGGTACGCCTCCTGCGCTCCGGCGCGCGCGTAGTCGCGGGCGCGGACGCTCGGGGTGTGCAGCAGCACGCCGGCGAGGTGGCGGAGCGCCTGCTCGGTGCGGCCGTCCTCGTCGCCGCGCGAGCGGGCCCGCTCGATCTCGGCGTCGAGCGCGTCGAACACGTGGGCGCGCAGGGCGACGACGGCCGGAGTGAGGCTCTTCTCGTCGGCGACGTCCGAGAACTTCCGGGCCGCCTTGTCGACGAGCGCGCGCGCCTGCTGCGACGCGTCGAGCACGTCGAGAGGCGCGTGCAGGCTGATCGTCTCGAGGTCGAGGAGCTCGACGCCGGCGACCGAGGTGACGTCGGAGGCGACGTTGCGCGGCAGGCCCAGGTCGATCACGAGCTGGCGCTCGCGGGAGAAGCCCTGGAGGCGCCCGGCGGCGAGCAGAGCGGCGTCGAGCACCGGCTCCTGGGTCGTGGTGCAGGTGATGACGATGTCGGCCGAGACCGCCTCGAGCGCGAGATCGGCGGCGGCGATGGGCCGGAGCGAGCGGCGGGCGGCGAAGCCCTCGGCGCGGCCGGAGGGGGAGTGCACGGCGATGTCCACCACTCCGCGGTCGCGCAGGGCCGCGACGGTCGCCCGCGCGTAGCTGCCGGTGCCGACGAGGAGGACGCGGGCGGCCCGCCAGTCGGTGACGCGGCTCGCGGCCAGGTCGAGCGCGAGGCGCACGATCGAGCGGCCGGCGCTGCCGAGGCCGGTGCGGTTCTTGATGCCGCGCGAGGTCTGCGAGGCGCGCTGGAACAGCCGCTCGAGCTCGGAGGAGGTGGTGCCGAGGCGGCGCGCCTCCTCGAGGGACCGGCGGACCTGGCCCGCGATCTCGCCCTCGCCGACCACGACGGACTCGAGCCCGCTGGAGACGGCGAAGAGGTGCTCGGCCACCCGGTCGCCCGAGACGACGTCGACGCTCCCGCGCAGCTCGTCCTGCTCGACGCCGGTCGCAGCGCTGACGGCGGCGGTGGCGGCCTCGACGGCGACGGCCTGCGCGGCGGTCAGCGGCTCCTCGATGTCGAGGTAGGCCTCGAAGCGGTTGCAGGTCGCGACGACGACGGCTCCGGAGACGAAGTCGATCCCCTCGGAGAGGGCCGCGGTCACGGCGGAGGAGTCGACGGAGAGCTTCTCGAGGAGATCGAAGCTGGCGTTCTTGTGCGACGCCGTCAGACACAGAAGCACCACGTCAGTCTACGCGCGCTCTGCGGGGCGGGGTCCCCGGACTGGGGAGGAATGCACGGATGCGCCTGGAATAATGCCGCGGTGACCTCCCCCACCGACGGCCTGCTCGATCCGCTGCACCCCCTCTCCGCCGGCCGCACGGCCGACTCGCTGCTCCTGCGCGCCTACCGCTCCGAGCGGGGCGAGAGGACGCCCGTCTGGTTCATGCGACAGGCCGGCCGCAGCCTCCCGGAGTACCGGGCCCTGCGCACCGACACGAAGATGCTCGACGCCTGCCTCGACCCGGCGCTGGCGAGCGAGATCACCCTGCAGCCGGTGCGGCGCCACGGAGTGGACGCGGCCATCTTCTTCAGCGACATCGTGATCCCGCTGCGGCTCGCGGGCGTCGGCGTCGACATCGTCCCCGGTCGAGGTCCGGTGCTCGAGAAGCCGGTGCGCACGGCCGCCGACGTCGCCGAGCTCGCCTCGATCGACCCGTCCGTGCTCGACGAGACGCTCGAGCCCATCCGCGAGGGCGTGCGCCGCACCGTCGCGGGCCTCGGCGGCACCCCGCTCATCGGCTTCGCCGGCGCTCCCTTCACCCTGGCCGCCTACCTGGTGGAGGGCGGCCCGTCCAAGGACCACCTGCGTGCGCGGACGATGATGCACGCCGACCCCGACGCCTGGGCCCAGCTGATGGAGTGGACCGCCGAGGTCACGGGCCGCTTCCTCCGCGCGCAGGTGCTCGCCGGGGCCAGCGCCGCGCAGCTCTTCGACTCCTGGGCCGGGGCGCTCTCGCTCTCGGACTACACGACCCACGTCGCTCCCGCCTCCGCGCGCGCCCTCGTCCACGTGCGCGACCTCGCGTTCGACCACGGGGAGACGCGCCGCAACGTCCCGATCGTGCACTTCGGCGTCGGCACCGGCGAGCTGCTCGGAGCGATGCACGGCATCGGCGCCGACGTGGTGGGCGTCGACTACCGGATCCCGCTCGACGAGGCCAACCACCGCCTCGGCGGCTTCGTGCCGGTGCAGGGCAACGTCGACCCGGCGCTGCTGACCGCGCCGTGGGAGGTCCTCGAGGCCCACGTCGACGACGTGCTCCGCCGCGGCCTGAGCGCCCCCGCGCACGTGCTCAACCTCGGCCACGGCGTGCCGCCCGAGACCGACCCCGACGTGCTCACGCGCCTCGTCGCGTTCGTGCACGCCTGGCGGCCGTGAGCGAGGAGCGCCCCCGCGACGCGGCGTCGTACGACGTCGCGGTCGTCGGCGGCGGAGTGGCGGGGCTCGCCGCCGCCGCGGAGTGCCTGCGCATCGGCCTGCGCGTCGTGGTGCTCGAGGCGGGGGAGCGGGTCGGCGGCTCCGTCTCTCCGCTCGCCCTGGCAGGAGCCGCGCTCGACGCGGGCGCCGAGAGCTTCGCCACCCGCGGCGGCCACGTCGAGCGGGCGCTCGCCGCGCTGACCCTCGACGGCGTCCCGCTCGCCGAGTCGATCGTCGAGCCCCGGACGCACGGCTCGTGGCTGCACCTCTCGGGCGGCCGCTCCGTGCCGTCGCCCCGGGCCGGCATCCTCGGCATCCCCGGCACGCCGCTCGCCCCCGACGTCGTGCGGGCGATCGGCCGCCGCGGCGCCTGGCGCGCCTGGCTCGACACCCTGATGCCGGTGCTGCGCATCGGCCGCGCGCACTCCCTCGCCGAGCTGGTGCGCACCCGGATGGGCGAGCGCGTGCTCGAGGACCTGGTCGCGCCGGTCGTCTCCGGCGTCTACTCGAGCCGGCCGGACGACATCGACGTCGACCTGGCCGCACCCGGACTGAACGGCGCGCTCACCCGCGCGGGCTCCCTCGCCCGGGCCGTGGCCGCCCTCCGCGCGAACCTCCCGGCCGGAGTCGCGGTCCGCGGGCTCGAGGGCGGGATGCACCGCCTGGTCGCCGCGTTGGTCCAGCGGATCGACTACCTCTCCGGCGAGATCCGCACCGGCGCCTCCGTGCGGCGGCTCGAGGGCTCCGACGGGGACTTCGTCCTGACCCTCGCCGACGGCGCTCTGAGCGCCCGAGCGGTGATCGTCTCGACCCCGGAGCGCGACGCCCGGGCGCTGCTCGCCGGCCTCGCTCCCGCCGTCGCGGAGCGCGCAGACGAGGCGCCCCACGACTCCGTCGAGCTGGTGACCCTGGTCCTCGACGACGCCCGCCTGGACGCAGCCCCCCGCGGCTCCGGTGTGCTCGTGGCGCCCACCGCCACCGACGTCACGGCCAAGGCGATCACGCACGCGACCGCGAAGTGGGACTGGCTGGCCGCCTCCCTCCCTCCCGGGCGCCACGTGCTGCGCCTCTCCTACGGGCGCCCGGGCGAGCGCCCGCCGCTCGAGGGGCGCACCGATGCCGAGGCGGCCGCGATCGCCCTGCTCGACGCCTCGACGCTGCTCGGACTCGCCCTCGATCCGGCGTCGCTCGTCGACTCCGCCCGGGTGCGCTGGGCCAACGTCCGGCCCGCAGCGGCGCTGGGCCGCCGCGCGCACCTGGAGGCGTTCCGCGAGGCGCTCCTCCCGATCGAGGGAGTCGCCGTGACCGGCACCTGGATCGCGGGCACGGGCCTCGCCTCGGTGCTCCCGCACGCCGCCGAGACGGCCGCCCTTATCCGGCGCCGACTGGTGCGTCAAGGAGTCGGGCTGCCGAGCGACGCCCGCGACGCCGACGGCTACTCTTAGGCCCAGGCATCCGCGCGAGCGCGCGGCGTGCCCCGGCACGAGTGGTCACCGACCGCGTGGACGATCGCGAGAGCGACCCAGGACGAGGAGTAGGCGTGAAGGGCAAGATTCTTTTCGTGGCAGGAGCCGCAGCCGGGTACGTGCTGGGAGCACGCGCCGGCCGCAAGCGGTACGAGCAGATCGCCTCGGCGGCAGGCCGCTTCTGGCGGACCCAGCCGGTGCAGGACGTCGCGGGCGCCGTCGGCGGTGCCGCGAAGACCCAGCTGAGCAGCGTCTCGGACAAGGCGTACGAGGTCGTGCGCTCGGTGGTCGTCAAGGCGGTGTCCGGCGGCAGGAAGGCCCAGGGAGCGAGCGACGCGGAGGCGTCGGCCGCCGCCCGCAAGGCGGCCTCGAAGGTCGATGAGGCCGCGGCGTCGGCCGGCTCCGGCGGGTCGACGACGTCCACCTCCACCAGCAGGGCCTAGTGCTCATCCCTCCGGCCGTGCCAGGCGCGCGCCGGCCGGCACGTCCCACCCTCGAGGAGCTCCCGTGGTGAACGAACGCAATCCCAAGAACGCCCGATCACTGGGAGAGCTGGTCAGCGACCTGCCCGGCCTCGTGATCGAGCTCGTCAAGGCCGAGGTCGCCTCGCTGAAGAACGAGCTGGCGGGCAAGGCGAAGAGCGCGGGTCTGGCCGTCGGCCTGTTCGCGGTCGCGGCCTTCCTCCTCCTGACCGCGTGGGCGACGCTGGTCGCCTTCGCGATCATCGGCATCGCCTCCTGGCTGCCGGCCTGGCTGTCGGCGCTGATCGTGACGGTCTTCTTCCTCCTGGTGGCCGTGATCCTCGCCCTCGTCGGCGTGCGCACCATCAAGAAGGCCGTGCCGCCGGTGCCGCAGGACTCGATCGACAGCATCAAGAAGGACGTCCAGGCGTTCAAGGGAGTGGGCAGCTATGACAACTGAGCGATCCGTCAGCAGCACCACGCCCCGCTTCGTCGACCCGGCGGAGCTGAAGCCCGGCCAGCTGAAGGCCGACATCGAGCGCGCTCGCTCCGAGCTCGCCGCGACCCTCGACGCCATCGAGTACAAGGTCAACGTGCCGCGCAAGGTGCGCACGGCCCAGCGGACGATCGAGCGCAAGCTCCAGGTGGTGCGCCGCCAGAACCCCTCCGCGCTGATCGCCGGAGCGGTCGGCGCCGCCGCCGCCGTGGGCCTCGTCGTCTGGGGCGTCGCGAAGCAGATCATCGAGGACTGAGCGCCGGAGGGCCCGGGGTGCTAGCGTCCCGGGCCCTCCGGCGCCAGAGCCCCCGCCGCTTTTGTGCATCGGCACGAGCGGAGGGATGATGGATCAATGACCGATCAGACCGCCGGCACGGCGGGTCCCGTTCAGTCCGCCCCCGACACGAGCGCCGCCGCTCCGGCGCCGCAGCCCCCCGCCGATCAGGATCACTCCGATCAGGCCCTGGGATACACGCTCTGGGCGGTTCTCCGCAGGGATCCCGCACGTCCGTTCACCCTCTCCAGCGACGCCGTGGATCCCGCGGTGAAGCAGTACGAGCACCTCGTCGCCCAGCTGGAGGGCCAGGGCGTGACCGTTCGCGGCACCTACGACGTCTCGGCCCTGCGCGCCGACGCCGACATCATGCTGTGGCTCACGGGCCCGGCGCCCGAGGAGCTGCAGCGGGCCTACCGCGAGCTGCGGCGCACGGAGCTGCTGGTCGGCCTCCTGCCGACGTGGAACGCGATGGGCGTGCACCGCGACGCCGAGTTCAGCTCGAACCACCTCCCCGCCTACATGCGCGGGAAGGCGCCGGCCCGCTGGCTCACGGTCTACCCCTTCGTCCGCTCCTACGAGTGGTACATCCTCCCCGAGGAGGAGCGCCGCGCGATGCTCGCCCAGCACGGGCGCCAGGGCTCGCGGTTCCGCTCCGTCCTGACCAACACGGTCGCCTCGTTCTCGCTCGGCGACTACGAGTGGATCCTCGCCCTCGAGGACGAGGAGCTCGTCAACCTCGTCGACCTCATGCGCGACCTGCGCGCCACGGAGGCCCGCCGCCACGTGCGCGAGGAAGTCCCCTTCTACACAGGACGGCGCATCGACGCCGACCAGATCGCCGAGGTGCTCCGATGAGCGACACGACCAGCGAGCCGATCCTCGTCCGCGGGGCCACCCCCGCGGCGGCGTCCGGCCCCGAGCACGTCGAGGTCCCCGTGGCCTACGACGCGATCCTCCTCGCCGGCTTCGGCGGGCCGGAGGGTCAGGACGACGTCATCCCGTTCCTCCGCAACGTCACCCGCGGCCGCGGCATCCCGGAGGAGCGCCTCGAGGAGGTCGCCCACCACTACCGCCACTTCGGCGGCGTCAGCCCGATCAACGCGCAGAACCGCGCGTTGAAGAAGGCGCTCGAGGCCGAGCTCGCGAACCGCGACATCGACCTCCCCGTGCTCTGGGGCAACCGCAACTGGGCGCCCTACATGAGCGAGGCCGTCGCCGAGGCGAAGGAGCGCGGGTTCACCAACCTGCTCGCCATCGCCACCAGCGCGTACTCCTCTTTTTCGTCCTGCAGGCAGTACCGCGAGGACTACGCGGCGGCGCTCGACGCGACCGGCCTCGAGGGCGAGCTGCGGATCGACAAGGTGCGCCAGTTCTTCGACCACCCCGGCTTCGTCATGCCGTTCGTCAAGGCCGTCCACGACGGGCTCGACGAGCTGCGCGAGCGGATGCCCGACCTCGATGTCACGTCCGAGGTGGAGGTGCTGTTCTCGACGCACTCGATCCCCATGGCCGACGCCGAGCGCAGCGGACCCCACGAGCGCCACGACGACGGCACCGTCGTCGACGTGCACGAGTTCGGACCGGGCGGTGCCTACGAGGCGCAGCACCTCGCCGTCGCCGAGGTCGTCATGGCCGCCGCCACGGACGAGGACGTGCCCTGGCAGCTGGTCTACCAGTCGCGCTCCGGCCCGCCCACTCAGCCCTGGCTCGAGCCGGACATCAACGACGCCATCGCGGAACTGCCGGCCCGCGGCCGCCGCGCGCTGCTGATCGTCCCGCTCGGCTTCGTGTCCGACCACATGGAGGTCATGTGGGACCTCGACAACGAGGCCCTCGAGACCTCGGAGGAGCACGGACTCGTCGCGCTCCGCGTCGCGACCCCCGGCACGGACCCGGTCTACGTCTCCGGCCTGATCGACCTGGTCCTCGAGCGCGTCAACGGCGTGCCGACCGAGGACCGGCCCTCGATGACGGCGCTCGGCCCCTGGTACGACGTCTGCCGCCCCGGCTGCTGCGAGAACGTGCGAGCGGGGTTCAAGCCCGCCCTGGCGGGAGTCGCACCGTGATGAGGAGTCGTCTGTCGTGAGCATCAGAGTCGGCACCCGCGCGAGCGCGCTCGCGGTGGCGCAGACCCGGATGACGGCCGATCTGATGTCGGCCGCCGCGGGGGTCCCCGTGGAGCTGGTGCGCATCGAGTCGGACGGCGACCGCATGCGCGGCTCGCTCGCCTCCCTCGGCGGCACCGGCGTGTTCGTCAGCGCCCTGCGCGACGCGCTGCTCGCCGGGCGCTGCGATGCGATCGTGCACTCGCTGAAGGACCTGCCCACCGCTCCGGTGGAGGGCCTGCTGCTCGGAGCGGTCCCCGAGCGGGAGGACCCGCGCGACGCGCTCTGCGCCCGCGACGGGCTCACCCTGGCGACCCTGCCGGTCGGAGCCCGCGTGGGCACGGGCTCGCCCCGCCGGCGCGCGGCGCTGCTGGCCGCCCGTCCGGACCTCGAGATCGTGGACATCCGCGGCAACATCGACACCCGGCTCCGGAGGGTGCTGCCCGGCAGCGACTCGCCGCTGGACGCGATCGTGCTCGCCCTGTCCGGCCTGCGCCGCCTCGGCCGGGTCGACGCGATCACCGAGGTGCTCGGCTTCGACGTCTCCCCGCACGCCCCCGGTCAGGGAGCGCTGGCCATCGAGGTGCGCGACGAGGAGCCGTCGGAGGAGCTTCGCGCCGCTCTCGCAGCGGTCGAGCACGTGCCGACCCGCGCGGCGATCACGGCCGAGCGGTCGCTCCTCGCCTCCCTCGAGGCCGGGTGCGCCGCTCCGATCGGAGCCTCCGCGGTCGTCGAGGAGGACCGCGTCGTCCTGCACGGCGTGGTCTTCGCCGTCGACGGCACGGCGTCCCTCGCACGGGAGGTCGCGGAGCCGGTCGATAACGGTTCGGTCGGCGGTGGTCGACACCGGGCGGATCCGCAGTATGGTGGTCGCGAACTGCCCGTCGTCGAAGCCGCGTTCCGTTGCGGCTCTCTGCTCGCTGACGCGCTTCTCGGTGCGGGTGCCGCCGAACTCGCACCCCTGGGAGCCCCTTCGTGATCGTCCCCGCCGCCTACTCCCAGTGGGAGAAGCCGTTGCAGGGGTGGCGCATCCTCGTCCCCCGCGGAGGCCCGTGGGGGGACGGTGTCGCCGCCGCTCTCCGTGCCAAGGGAGCCTCGCCCGTCGTCGCTCCGATGATCAACTTCGCGCCGACCGACGACTTCCCCGCGCTCGAGCAGGCCCTCGCCGACCTCGAGGCCGGCGCCTTCGACTGGATGACCGTCACGAGTGCCACCACGGTCGACGTCCTCTCCCTCCTGCGCACCACCGTGCCCGCGAGCACCAAGGTGGCGGCGGTCGGCGAGACCACGGCGGCCGCGCTCGTCGCCGCCGGCTACTCCGTCGACCTCGTCCCCTCCGAGGACAACTCCGCCCGCGGCCTCCTGGCCGAGTGGGAGGAGGCCACCGGCGGCCGGCACCCCCTGCGCGTGCTGACGCTGCGGTCCGAGATCGCCAAGCCGCTGCTCACCGAGGGCCTCACCCGCATCGGGCACGACGTGCGCTCCGTGGTCGCCTACCGCACGGTCGGCGTCCCGGTGGAGGAGCGCGTCGTGGCGGATGTCGCCGGCGGAGCCGTGCACGCGATCCTCGTCACCTCGGGCAGCGTGGCGGAGCAGGTCCAGAAGCAGCTCGGCCCGGTGCCCGAGTCGATCCTCGTCGCCGCGATCGGCCCGCAGACCGCGAAGGACGCCCGCGCCTTCGGCCTGCGCGTCGACGTCGTCGCCGACGAGCGCTCGGCCTCCTCCCTCATCGACGCGGTCGCCGCCGTCGCCACGGAGCGCGCTCCCCGCTGAGCCGCCTCCCCGGCGCGACGTCGGCCGGGAGGGGCGGGCCTCGCCCCGCAGCGCAGCGACCCGCCTCTCGGCTGACGTCGTGCGTCCGGAGCACCTCCACGGGGTGAGGCGTCCGCGCTCCCGGGAGGTGCTCGGCGGGGCGGGATTACGCTGGAGGACATGACTGCCATCCGCCCGCGCCGCCTCCGCACGACCCCCGCACTCCGCCGTCTCGTCCAGGAGACGCGCATCCACCCGGCGCAGCTGATCCTGCCCCTCTTCGTGGCCGAGGGGATCACCGAGGCCCGGCCGATCGGGTCGATGCCGGGGGTGATGCACCACTCGCTGGACAGCGTCCGTGGAGCGGTGACGGAGGCGGCCGAGGCGGGGATCGGCGGCGTGATGCTGTTCGGCGTGCCCACAACGCGCGACGCGGTCGGCTCCGGTGCGACCGACCCCGACGGCGTGCTCAACGCCGCGACGCGGGTCGTCGTGGAGGAGGTCGGCGACGCGCTGGTCGTGCAGACCGACCTGTGCCTGGACGAGTTCACCGACCACGGCCACTGCGGCGTGCTCGACGACCGCGGGCGCGTCGACAACGACGCCACGCTCCTCCGCTACGAGGAGATGGCGCTCGCCCAGGCCGAGGCCGGCTCCCACCTGCTCGGGCTCTCGGGGATGATGGACGGCCAGGTCGGAGCGATCCGCGCCGCTCTCGACGGCGCCGGGCACCTGGACACCGCGATCCTCGCGTACTCGGCGAAGTACGCCTCCAGCTTCTACGGTCCGTTCCGCGAGGCCGTGCAGTCCACGCTCGAGGGCGATCGCCGCACCTACCAGCAGGACCCGGCGAACCGCCGCGAGGGCCTGCGCGAGGCGACCCTCGACCTCGCCGAGGGCGCCGACGTGGTGATGGTGAAGCCGGCCATGAGCTATCTCGACGTGCTCTCGGACGTCGCCTCCGTCTCGGACGTGCCGGTCTGGGCGTACCAGGTGTCGGGGGAGTACGCGATGATCGAGGCCGCCGCCGCGAACGGCTGGATCTCGCGCGAGCCGGCGATCCTGGAGTCGGTCACGGGGATCCTCCGCGCGGGGGCCGACGCGGTTCTCACGTACTGGGCCGTCGAGATCGCTCGCGACCTGCTGAAGTAGCCGCTCCTCCTCCCGGGAGCGAGCCTCGGCGTCTCGTCCGAAAGCGCTCCTCCGGCGCGAGGGCGCCGGGCGGCGCGCGTACCCTGGAGGGGTGACCACCTCGGCGAACGACACCCTGTACGAGCGTGCCCGACACGCGATCCCCGGAGGCGTCAACTCGCCCGTCAGAGCGTTCCGCTCGGTCGGCGGGACCCCGCGCTTCATGGTCTCGGCCGCCGGCCCGTTCATCACGGACGCGGACGGGCGCGAGTACGTCGACCTCGTCTGCTCCTGGGGCCCTGCCGTCCTCGGGCACGCGCACCCCGAGGTCGTCGCGGCGGTGCAGGAGGCGGCCGCCCGCGGTCTCTCGTTCGGCGCGTCCACTCCCGCCGAGACGGATCTCGCCGAGCTGGTCGAGGCGCGGATCACGGCCGGGGGAGTCTCGCCGATCGAGAAGCTCCGCCTGGTCTCCACCGGCACCGAGGCGACGATGACGGCGATCCGTCTCGCCCGCGGCGTCACCGGCCGCGACCTGCTGATCAAGTTCTCCGGCCACTACCACGGCCACTCCGACGGGCTGCTCGCCGATGCCGGCTCCGGTCTCGCGACCCTCTCGCTGCCCGCCTCCGCCGGCGTCACGGCCGCGACCGCGGCCCAGACGATCGTGCTGCCGTACAACGACCTCGAGGCGGTGCGCGCGGTCCTGGCCGAGCGCGGCGCCGACATCGCGGCGGTCATCACCGAGGCCGCGGCCGCCAACATGGGCGTGGTCGCTCCGGACCCGGGCTTCAACGCGGCCCTCGCCGACCTCGTGCACGCGAACGGATCGCTGCTGATCATGGACGAGGTGCTGACCGGCTTCCGCGTGAGCGCCGGCGGCTGGTGGGGGCTCGAGAACCGCGGCGCCGAGGCTCCGTACCGGGCCGACCTCTACACCTTCGGCAAGGTCATCGGCGGAGGGATGCCGGTCGCGGCTCTCGGCGGCCGTGCGGACGTCATGGACCACCTGGCGCCGCTCGGGCCGGTGTACCAGGCGGGCACCCTCTCCGGGAACCCGGTCGCGGTGGCCGCGGGCATCCGGACGCTGCAGCTGGCCGACGACGCGGTCTACGCCTCGCTGGACGCCACGGCGCTGACGCTCCAGCGCGAGGTGTCGGCGGCGCTGACGGCCGAGGGCGTCGCGCACACGGTGCAGACGGCCGGGAGCCTCTTCAGCTTCATGTTCACGGACCTGGGCCGGCCGGTGCGGGACTACGCCGAGGTCCAGGCGCAGGAGTCGTTCCGCTACCCGGCGTTCTTCCACGCGATGCTCGACGCGGGCGTCTCGCTGCCGCCGTCGGTGTACGAGGCCTGGTTCGTCTCGGCCGCGCACGACGACGCGGCGATCGGGCGCATCGTGGACGCGCTGCCGGCGGCGGCGAAGGCCGCGGCGGCCGCTCGGGCGTAGGCTCCGGGGCCACCCGCGGATCAGGCGGGGGGCCCGCCGCACTGGAGCGGCGGACGTCCCGCGCGCCCGGCCGCCGGCGTGCGGCGACCGGGCAGGGGCCCTCAGCCCCGGCGCGAGACCGACTTCGGCAGCACGAACACCAGCGCGAAGGCGGCGACCGCCATCAGGGTGCTGAGGAGCATCGCGGGAGCCGCGGCGTCGAGGAAGCCCGAGGCGACCGTGTCCGGACCCGTGATGACGAGGCTCCCGAACAGCACGCTGCCGATGACCGCGATGCCCACGGCCGAGCCGATGCGCTGGATCGCCGAGATCACGCCGCTCGCCGCGCCCGCGTCCTGCGGGTCGACGGTCGAGACGATGAACTGCACGTTCGGGGCGATGAAGAAGCCGTTGCCGAGGCCCGCGATCAGCAGCGGCGGCAGGAGCTGCCAGTTGCTGATCGAGTCCGGGGTCGCGGTCAGCAGCACCAGCCAGACCCAGCCGAGCCCGACGGCGAGGAGTCCGCTGCCCATCACCAGGACGTTGCGCCCCAGGCGCGCGGTCATCCGGTTGCTCTGCGAGGAGCTGATGATGCTGCCGATCGCGAAGGGGATCGACACCAGGCCCGACTCGAGCGCGGTGTGGCCGAGGCCCGACTGCCAGAGCAGCGAGATGGTGAAGAAGATGCTCGTGAAGGCCGCGAAGTAGACCAGCGCGAGGATCACGCCTCCGGTGAAGGCCGGGTGGCGGAACAGCGACGGCGGCACCAGGGGAGCGCGGCCGCGGCGGACGCGGAGGACCTCCCAGGCGCCGAACGCGGCGAGGAGCAGGACTCCGCCGGCGATCGAGAGGAAGGTCCACAGCGGCCAGCCCTCGTCCTCGCCCTGGATGAGCGGGACGAGCAGGGCGACCAGGCCGCCGGAGACGAGCACGAGGCCGAGCCAGTCGACGCCTCCGCTCGGGGCGCGGTCGCCGGCCTCGAGGTCGCGGCGGGCGGGGAGGAGGACCGCGGCGGCGATCAGGGTCGCGACGCCGATGGGCAGGTTCACCCAGAAGACCAGGCGCCAGCCGTTCTCGTCGCCGAAGGCCTGGATGATCAGGCCGCCGATGATCGGGCCGAGCGCCGACGAGACGCCGAGGACCGCGCCCATCACCGCGAAGGCCTTGCCGCGCGAGGGACCGCGGAAGAGGAGCTGGATGTAGGCGTTGACCGCCGGGACGAAGACGCCGCCCGCCAGGCCCTGCACGATGCGGGCGATGACGAGCTGGGTGTCGTCCGCGGCCAGTCCGCACGCGAAGCTGGCGACGGTGAAGAGGGCGATGCCGCTGACGAAGACCCACTTGTGCCCGAAGCGGTCGCCGAGGCGGCCGGCGGGGATGAGGGCGAGGCCGAACGCGAGGGCGTAGCCGGAGATGATCCAGGAGAGCGTCGACTCGGAGGCGTCGAGCGTGGTGCGGATGGTGGGCAGCGCCACGTTCACGATCGTCGTGTCGAGCAGGGCGATGAACATGCCCGCGAGCAGGACGATCAGCGAGCGCCAGGCGCGCTTGTCGGGGGCGGGAGGGGCGCCGGTCGATCGGGCGGTCGACGTCTCGGTCATCGCAGGAGTGCCTTTCGAGCAGGGGGGGAGGGGGGGTCCGTCAGACCTGTTCGAGGGACGCGACCGGGTGTGAATGCTCGCAGGAGAAACCGGGTTTCCGCACGCCGGGATCTGTGGGGGCCTTCAGGCGGAGGGCGCGCCGCAGGCTCGCCTCGCGGGGCGTCAGCGGATGCGCGACTCCGCCAGACGGGCGCAGTCGATGCAGAGCTCGGCCGTGGGCCGGGCGGCGAGGCGGGCGGCCCCGATCGGGCGGCCGCACGAGGCGCAGTCCCCGTAGCCGCCGGTGCCGAGGCGGGCGCGAGCGGCGTCGAGCTCGCGCGCCGTGCGGGCGAGAGCGTCGCGGACTCCGGCCATCCGCGACCACTCGGCCGAGAGCGGCGTGCCCTCCGGGTCGTGCTCGTCATCGGCGGTGCCGTCGGCACGGTCGCGCAGGAGCTCGGCCAGCGAGGCCTCGAGCCGGGCCGCCTCGTCGCGCGTCTCGGCCTGCCGCTCGGCCAGCAGCGCGTCGAGGAGGCGCGCCTCGTCCGGATCCATCGGCATCCGACCATGCTGCCACCCACGCGAGCGGCGGGGCATCGTTGTGCGATCCGGCGCTGACCCGGCGGCGGGCGGCGGGGCAGACTAGAGGCATGCCCGTCGTGACCGTGCTCCCCGACCGCCTCGAACTCCGCCTCACCGCGGCCGAGCGACTGTTCGCGTTCCACCGCAGCGACGTCGTCGTCGACCGGTCGAGCATCCGCTCGGCGACGGTCACCGAGGACCCCTGGATCTGGGTCCGGGGCATCCGCGCGCCGGGCACCGCGGTGCCGCTCACGCTCGCAGCCGGCACGTGGAAGTTCCACGGCGGCAAGGACTTCCTGCTGATCAAGCGCACTGCCTCGGCCGTCGTGATCGACCTGGTCGACGAGGACTACTCCCGCCTGATCGTGAGCACCAAGCACGCGCCCGAGCTGATCGCGGCCCTCCAGCTGGGGACGACGACCGCGGCGATCCCCGTGATCGAGACCGACGACCTCGTGATCGTCCCCGAGGTCGCCGAGCAGGCGGAGCGGGCCCAGGCGGCCGCCGCGGAGAAGCGCGCGAAGACGAAGGCGAAGGCGGCGGAGGCCGCGGCCGTGGCCGCGGAGGCGGCGGGTCCGGCGAAGGTGGTCGAGGGTCAGGAGGCGGCGAGCGGCGGGAGCGCGGCGGCCGCGGCGACCGCGGCTCCGGAGGCGGACGGCGCCGCGGAGGACGTCGCGGCGCCGACGGAGTCAGCAGCGGGGGCCGCTCCGAGGAGCCCGAAGGCCACTCCGAAGGCCGCTCCGAAGACGAGTGCTCGGACCGCCGCGAGCACGCCGGCCGAGTCCGGGGCTTTCGCGCCCGTGGACGTCATCGGCTCCGAGCCGATCGACTCCGCAGCTCCGGTGAAGCCCGCCGAGCCGAAGCCCGCGGAGCCGAAGCCCGCCGAGAAAAAGTCCGCGGGATCGAAGCCCGCCGAGCCGAAGCCCGCCGGATCCGAGTCCGCCGAGCCCGCCCCCGCGAAGCCGGCTCCGGCCGCGAAGCCCGCGCCGAAGCCCCGCACGCCGGCGAAGCCCCGCGCCGCGCGGCCCGACTCCTCCGTCGGTCACGCGTCGGCCGAGCCGAGCGGCGCCACCGAGGCCGCGGAGTAGCGCACCGCCGCACGAGCAGCCGCCCCGCAGCGCCGGCCGGGGCGCCCCCTCCTCCACGCTCGAGGCGGGCGGACGCCCTCCGGCGACGCCGTGCACTCAGGCGCGGACGTCCACCAGCGTCCGACCGTGCGAGCGGCCGGCGAGCACGTCCTCGGCCGCGTCTACCGCGCCGCCGAGCGGCACCGTCGTCGTCAGCTCGTCGAGCAGCTCCAGGTCGAGGTCGTGGGCGAGGCGGCGCCAGGCCTCCTCGCGGAGCTTGCGCGGCGCCTCCACCGAGTTGATGCCGGCCAGCGTCACTCCGCGCAGGATGAACGGCATCACGCTCACCGGCAGGTCCGGCCCCTGCGCGAGACCGCATGCCGCCACGGTCCCGCCCCACCGCGTCTGCGCGAGGGCGTTCGCGAGCGTGTGCGAGCCGGCGGAGTCCACCGCTCCCGCCCAGCGCTCGGACTGCAGCGGCTTCCCGCCCTCCTGCAGCTCGGCGCGGTCGATGACGTCGGAGGCGCCCAAGCGCTGGAGCAGAGCGCCGTGCTCGCCGAGCCGGCCGGTCGAGGCGACGACCTCGTGGCCCAGGCGCGCTAGGAGCGCGACGGCGAGCGACCCCACGCCTCCCGAGGCCCCCGTCACCAGGACGGGACCGCTGCCCGGCCGCACGCCGTGCCGCTCGAGCGCCAGCACGGCCAGCATCGCCGTGAAGCCCGCGGTGCCGATCGCTCCGGCCCGTGCCGCCGAGATGGCGCCGGGAAGCCGGAGCAGCGACGCGGAGTCGACACGCGCCCGCTCGGCGAGCCCGCCGTCGTGGCGCTCGCCGAGGCCGGCGCCGTTGAGCACCACCCGGTCGCCGGAGTCGAAGCGCTCGCCCGCCTCGCCGTCCGCGTACTCCACGGTGCCGACCAGGTCGATGCCGGCGACGAGCGGGGTGCGGCGCACGATCCCGGGCCGCCCCGCCAGCGCCAGGGCGTCCTTGTAGTTGACGCTCGAGTACTCGACGGCGATCGACACGTCGCCGTGCGAGCGGTCGGGGTCGTCGCGCTCGAGGAGGCGGGCTCGGTTGGGGGTGTCGGTGTCGGAGTCGGAGTGCCGCTCGACGACGATGGCTCGGTACATGGGCCCACGCTACGCCCGCGGGCCCGCGGCCGGGCGGTCAGTTCAGGGGTCGGGTGCCCTCGGGGAGCGATCCGCCGGAGTAGAGGGCGGCGGCCGCGTCCTGGAGCGCTGTCAGGGCGACGCGCTGCGTCCACGGACCGTAGGAGACGCGGGCCAGCCCGAGCTCCTCGAAGCGGGCGGGGGACTGGGATCCGGGGACGCCGATGACGCTGACGCGCTGCCGCCCGAGGGTGGCGACCAGGGACTCCAGCTCGGCGTCCTGGAGCAGCCCGGGGACGAAGAAGCAGGTGGCGCCGGCGTCGAGGTAGGCGCGGCCGCGCTCGACGGCGTCGGCCAGGACCTCGCCGCGGTCGCGGTCGCCGGCGCGGAGGAACACGTCCGTGCGGGCGTTGAGCGCGAAGGGCACCGCCTCCTCCTCGGCCGCGGCGACGGCCTTCTCGACCGCCCGTAGCGCCTCCGGGAGCGGCTTCGCCTGGTCCTCGAGGTTCGCGCCCACGACTCCGATCCCGATCGCGCGCCGGACCGTCTCGCCCGCGTCGCCGTAGCCCGCCTCGAGGTCGGCCGAGACCGGGACCTCGACGGCGGCGACGATGCGCTCGATCATGCCCAGGTGCAGCTCCAGCGGGATCCGCTCGCCGTCCTCGTAGCCGAACGCCGCCGCGATGGAGTGGCTGGCGGTCGCGAGCGCCCGGGTCTCCGGGAGCGCGGCGATCGTGGTCGCGCTGATCACGTCCCAGACGTTCACCACCTGCAGCAGCTCGGGGGCGGTGTGGAGGTCGACGAGGGTGCGTCCGCGCGCTTCGATGCTCATGGCACGAGCGTAGGGCCCGCGTGCGCGGCGCAGGCCGCCGCATCGCAGTCCGCGCACACGACGAGCTGGGCGCGGCAGGAGAGGTCGGTGCAGTTGCGCATCCGGCTGGTCGGCGCGGCGCACGAGGTGCAGCGGCCCAGCACCTCGGCGTCGGGGGAGAAGGAGACGGAGCCGCGGCCGTCGAAGACGTACAGGGCCCCCTTCCACAGACCGCGGTCGCGCCGCGCCTCGGCGTAGCGGACGACGCCTCCGTCGAGCTGGTACACCTCGCCGAAGCCGCGCGCCGTCATCAGGCTCGACAGCACCTCGCAGCGGATGCCGCCGGTGCAGTACGTGACCACGGGCCGGCCCTTGAGGTGGTCGTAGACGCCGGCGTCGAGCTGCTCGACGAACTCGCGGGTGCTGGAGACCCCCGGCACGATCGCCCCCTCGAACCTGCCGATCTCGGCTTCGAAGGCGTTGCGGCCGTCGAAGAGCACCACGTCGTCGCGCTCGGCGACCAGGGCGTCCAGCTGGTCCGGGTCGAGCCGCGGAGCCGTCCCGACGACCCCGTCGGCGTCCACCCGCAGCTCGTCGGGCGCGCCGAACGAGACGATCTCGTCGCGCACCTTCACCGAGAGACCGGGGAAGTCGAGGCTGCGGCCAGCGTCGTCGAGGCCGGAGCCGTCGCTCCACTTCACCTCGAGCCCGCGGAAGGCCGAGTACTCGCGGGTGCGGCGGACGTAGCGCTTCAGGGCGTCCATTCCGCCGCCCAGCGTGCCGTTCACCCCGTGCTCCGAGATCAGCAGGCGCCCGCGCAGGCCCAGCGACTCGCACAGCTCGCGCTGCCAGAGCCGCACGGACTCGGGGTCGGCCAGCGGCACGAAGCGGTAGAACAGCAGGATCTTCGGCAGCACCGGCACATCTTACGAGGACGTCCGGACCGGGGCGCGGCGTGTGGCAGCATCGTCGGGTGCCCGACGCCTCCGCCCCCGTGCCGCACTCCCGCCTCGAGGACGTCTTCGGTCTCGTCACCGGTGCGTTCGTCGTGTCGCTCGGCCTCTACCTGCTGCGCGCGAGCCAGGCGGTCACGGGCGGCACCGCGGGTCTCGCGCTGCTGCTGGGGTACCCGCTCGACATCCCGTTCGGCGTGATCCTCGTCACGGTCAACGTGCCGTTCCTCGCCCTCTCGCTGTGGAAGAAGGGCTGGCGGTTCACGCTGCGGACCATGTTCTCGATCGTGCTGGTCTCGGTCCTGGCGGGGCTGCACCCGCTGGCGTTCGGCGAGCTGCGGATCGAGCCCGTCTACGGCGTCCTCACGGGCGACGTGCTCGCGGGGATCGGCCTCCTGATCCTCTTCCGGCACGGGTCGAGCCTGGGCGGATTCAGCATCGTCGCCCTGATCGCGCAGGAGCGGCTCGGCTGGCGGGCGGGCTACGTGATGATGGCGCTCGACGCGTGCGTGGTCGCGGCCGCGCTGCTGGTGGTGCCTCCGCTGAACGTGCTGATCTCGGCGGCGGGAGTGGTGGTGCTCAACCTGGTTCTGGCGTTCAACCACCGGCCCGGGCGCTATCTCGGGTCCTGACCCCCTCCGCAAGCCCTTCGGCGCGCACCGCCGGGTTCCTAGGCTGAGGGCGCGGGCCCCCGCCCGCCCTTCCCGAACGGAGAAACCGGATGTCCGACTGGACCTACGACCCCTACGCCCGCCTCGGCGAGGTGCCGACCTTCGCGCTCGAGAGCGACGACATCGCCGACGGTGCGCCCCTGTCCGCCCGCCACTACGGCGAGGGCTCCGGCGGGGAGGACGTCTCGCCGCACCTGCGCTGGTCGGGAGCCCCCGCCGAGACGAAGAGCTTCGCCGTGACGGTGTTCGACCCCGACGCGCCCACCGGCTCCGGCTTCTGGCACTGGGCCGTCTACAACCTCCCGGCCGACACCACGGAGCTCCCCACGGGAGCCGGAGCCGCCGGCTTCGAGCTGCTCCCGGCGGGCGCGCAGACGCTGCCCAACGAGATGCGGCTGCGCCAGTTCGTCGGAGCGGCGCCGCCGGACCGCGAGCACCGCTACTTCTTCGTGGTGCACGCCCTCGATGTCGAGTCGCTCGACCTCGACCCGGAGTCGACGCCGGCGATCCTCGGCTTCAACGCGCACTTCCACACCCTCGCGCGGGCGCAGATCGTCGCCACGGCGACGCCGGACGGCGCGAAGGACTGACCGCTCCGCGGGGAGCGCGCGCTACCCGAAGAGGGTGCGCGCCTCCTCGTAGCGGGCGTCCGGCACCGTCTTGAGGGTGCCGAGCGCCTCGGCGAAGTCCACGTGGTAGATGTCGGTGCCGCGCAGGGCGACCATGCGGCCCCAGTGCTCGGCGACGACGGAGTCGATGGCGGCCATGCCCAGGCGGGTCGCGAGGACGCGGTCGAACGCGGTGGGCGTGCCTCCGCGCTGGATGTGGCCGAGCGTGGTGGCGCGGGTCTCGATGCCGGTGCGCTCCTCGATGAGCGGAGCCAGCAGCTCGCCGATGCCGCCGAGGCGGGGCCGACCGAAGGCGTCGAGGCCGCGCTCGGAGTGGGCGTCGTCCATCGTGTCGAGCGAGAAGCCCTCGGCGACCACGACGAGCGGTGCGCGCCCGCGGTCCTGCGCGCTCTGCACCCACTCGACGATCCGGTCGAGGGAGGTGCGCTTCTCCGGGATGAGGATGACGTGGGCGCCCGCGGCCATGCCGGAGTGCAGGGCGATCCAGCCGACGTGGCGGCCCATGACCTCGGCGACCATGCAGCGGCCGTGCGAGTCGCCGGTGGTGCGGAGGCGGTCCATCGCGTCGGTCGCGATGCCGACGGCGGTGTCGAAGCCGAAGGTGTAGTCGGTGGCGCCGAGGTCGTTGTCGATGGTCTTCGGGACGCCGACGATCTTGAGGCCCGCGTCCGTGAGGCGCTTGGCCGCGGCCAGGGTGCCCTCGCCGCCGATCGCGATGATCGAGTCGATGCCGTTGCGGTCCATCATCTCGGCGATCTTCTCGGGGCCGCCGTTCTCGCCCTCGAAGGGGTTCGTCCGGCTGGTGCCGATGATCGTGCCGCCCTGCTTGGCGATGCCCTGGATCTCGGGGCGGCCCAGGGGCAGGAGGTCGCCGTCGACCACTCCGCGCCAGCCGTTCCGGAAGCCCACGAACTCCTGGTCGTAGACCTTGATGCCCTTGTAGACGGCACCGCGGATGACGGCGTTGAGGCCGGGGCAGTCGCCACCGGAGGTCAGGATCCCGATCTTCACCCGCTCAGGTTAGAGGACCCGGTGAACGGATGTGCACGCGGACGACGACGGGCCCCTCCTCGCCGCCTCGAGGAAGGGCCCGTCGTCGTGCTCTGTGCTGGTGGGACTAGGTCGTGACGAGCTCGCCGTTGACGCCGCGGGGGAAGAATCCGCCGGTGCGCGTGCCGGCCGCGGGGTTCAGGTACACGATGTTGAGGACCTGGCCCGGGGTGCGGCTGAACGCGATGGAGCTGCCGTCGGTCGGGACGATGTTCGCCTGGCCGTTGACCTTGACGCCCTGGTCGAGGTCGGTCTTGCCGTCGAGGCTGTCGCGCGCGTCGGAGAGCTTGTTCGCCGAGTCGGACAGGTCGGCGGCGTAGATCGCCGAGCGGATCGCGCCCGCGTGGTACGCCTCCACCGCGAGGATGCCGGCGGCCGCGTCGAGGTAGGTCTTCGACTGGATGAGCGGGGCGGCGCCCTTGTAGGCGGTCACTCCCACGTCCTCGAAGACGAAGGCGCCGAGCAGGAAGTTCGACTCGCTCGCGAACGGGTCGAACGACTGACCGGCCTTGATCAGCCCCGCCGCAACGGCGGCGGAGTTGAAGCTGTCCTTCAGGTTGATCGCCGGGCGGGCCACCTTCGCGGTGCCCAGCGCGGCCCGCAGGAACTGCACGTGGGCCTTCTCGTCGTTCGCGACCTCGGTGGCGAAGCTCTTCAGCCACGGGGTCTTGAAGTCGACGGGGCGGCCGCCGATGACGCCGCCGGGCGTGCCCTTGCCGGTCACGTCCGAGCCGCCGAGGCCGGTGCCGTAGACGGCGCGGAGGTAGAACTCGGCCTCGAGGTACTCGAGGTTGAGGGCGAAGTTGAGGATCGAGGCGTCGCTGGGGCCGCTGGCAGCGACCTCCTCGGCGGAGGCGGTGGGCGCGGCGAGGGCCGCGGCTCCGATGCCGAGGCCGGCGACGCCGGTGGCCTCGAAGAAGCGGCGACGGTCGAGAGCGGTCTCAGAGCTCTTGACGATCGCGTTGCGGATGAAGGTCGTGTCGAACATGTGCGCATCTCCAGTGTTAGGCGGGTGCCGGGCAGCTGGAGCGCCGCCGCGACAGCGCGAAGCTACGCCCGGGACCGACCTGCTGACCAGTGGAAACGGGCGATCGGATCCGCGCATGTGTTCACGCCGACTGAACCAATCCGCCGGGCGTGTCGCTCCGAACACGTCGTGGATGGGGGTTCTGCGGAGGAGTGTCCGATCCGGTGTCGGAGCCGCCGGTTAGCATCACTGCGTGTCGATCCCCGCCCCCGCTCCCGAGCCCTTCTGGGCGACGGTCTACGCGCCGTCGGAGCCCGTGAGCCTCGCGCTCACCCTCCGCACGCTGCTGCGGGGCTCGGGCGACCCGACCATGCTCCTCGACGCGTCCGGCTTCTGGCGGGCGTTCCGCACGCCGCTCGGCCCGGGCACGCTGCATCTGCGGCAGGCGGCGGACGGCGCGGTCCACGCGCGCGCCTGGGGCGGGGGAGCGGAGTGGCTGATCGACGCGGTCCCCGAGCTCCTCGGCCACGGCGACGACTGGAGCGGGCTCGACCTGTCGGCCCACGCGCCGCTCGCCGAGGTGCTCCGCCGCTCGTCGGGCCTGCGCCTCACGCGCGCGAACCTGGTGTTCGAGATGCTCGCGCCGTCGGTCCTCGAGCAGAAGGTCACGAGCACGGAGGCGTGGCGCGCCTACCGGGTGCTGGTGCGCCTCCACGGGGAGCCCGCCCCGGGGCCGGTCGCTCTGCACGTGGCTCCGAGCGCGCAGCAGTGGCGGCGCGTGCCCTCGTGGGACTGGCACCGCGCGGGAGTGGATCCGCGGCGCTCGCGGACCGTCCTCACCGCCGCGCTCGTCGCCTCCGGCCTCGAGCGGACCCTCGCGCTCGGGCGGGGCGGCGACGAGGTCGCCCGCCGGCTGCAGTCGGTGCCGGGGATCGGGCCGTGGACGGCGTCCGAGGTGATGATGCGCGCCCACGGAGATCCCGACGCGGTCAGCGTGGGCGACTACCACCTGGCCGCGGCCGTCGGCTTCGCGCTCACGGGCCGGCTCGGGGTCGACGACGACGGCATGCTCGAGCTCCTCGAGCCGTGGCGCGGGCACCGGCAGCGGGTCATCCGGCTGATCGGCTGCAGCGGAGCGAGGAAGCCGCGGCACGGCCCGCGGATGACCATCCAGGACCACCGCCGGCACTGATCCGCTCCTCCTCAGGGGCGGCTCGCGGGCGAGTCGGCGCGACCACCGCGTCACGCCGCGTCCGGGCGGCGGGTCGGGCTTAGCCTCGGAGGATGCAGCAGTCGACGACCCCAGGTGTGCCCGGCAGCGACCCGGAGCGCGAGCCCGACGACGCGGCCGTGCGGAGCGGGGTCGACGCGACGATCGGTGGTCGGACGCCGGAGGGCGGCACGGGGTCGGACGACGAGGTCGAGGCCGGTGAGGCGCGCGACTCCGTGAGCGGGGCCGAGGTCGTGCCGGCGCCGGAGTCCGCGTCCGAGGACGTGGCCGAGCCTCAGGACGAGCAGGAGTCCGACGCTGAGGACGAGGACCTGCGCGAGCCCGGTGTTCAGGAGGAGGACGAGGTCGTGCGCGACGCTCAGGACGCGGCCGTGAGCGAGCCCGATGCCGACGACGAGGTCGTGCGCGATGCTGAGGACGAGGTCGTGCGCGGGCCCGACGCCGCGTCGGAGTCGGAGCACGCCGCGCCCGCCGCCGCCGAGCCCGAGGTCGACGACCGCCCGATGATCGAGCGCGTCGAGTCCCTGGTCCGCCGCTGGATCGCGCGCAGCGGCGAGTTCCCGGTCGAGCCCGCCGCCCAGCGGCTCGCGGGCGTGCTCCAGGACCCGAACGGACTCGACTTCACCGTCGGGTTCGTCGACGGCGTCGCCCGGCCCGAGGACCTCTCGGTCGCGGCCGAGAACCTCGCGGCGCTCACCGCGAAGACGCCCGCCTTCCTCCCCTCCTACCTGCGCGCGGCGATCAGCACCGGCGGCGCCGTCGGCCCCGTGCTGCCCTGGGTGGTCGTGCCCGCGGCCCGCCGGGTCCTCCGCCGCCTCGTCGGGCACCTCGTGGTCGACGCCTCGGAGGCGCGTCTCGGTGCGGCCGTCGCCGCGCTGCGCGAGGGCGGCGACCGGCTCAACCTCAACCTCCTCGGCGAGGCCGTGCTCGGCGAGCGCGAGGCCCGCCGCCGCCTCGAGGGGACCCTCCGCCTGCTCGAGCGGCCGGACGTCGACTACGTCAGCGTCAAGGTCTCGAGCGTCGTCAGCCAGCTGTCGATGTGGGCCTTCGAGGAGGAGGTCGACCGCGTCGTGGAGCGTCTCACCCCGCTCTACCAGGCCGCCGCGTCCGGAGCCGACCCCACCTTCGTCAACCTCGACATGGAGGAGTACCGCGACCTCGACCTGACGGTCGCCGTGTTCCGGCGCCTCCTCGAGCAGCCGGGCATGCTCGACCTCGAGGCGGGCATCGTCCTGCAGGCCTACCTGCCCGACTCCGTCCGCGTGCTCGACGAGCTGACCGAGTGGGCGCAGGAGCGCCGGGCCCGCGGCGGAGCCCCGATCAAGGTGCGCGTCGTGAAGGGCGCGAACCTCGCGATGGAGCGGGTCGACGCGGCCCTGCACGACTGGCCGCTCGCGACCGTCGGCAGCAAGGTGGAGGCCGACACGAACTACAAGCGCCTGCTCGACCGGGCGCTGCGGCCGGAGCGCGTCGACGCGGTGCGCGTGGGCGTCGCCGGGCACAACCTCTTCGACCTCGCCTGGGCGTGGCTCACGGCGACCGAGCGCGGGGTGACCGGCGCGGTCGAGATCGAGATGCTGCTCGGGATGGCGACCGGGCAGGCGCGCGCCGTCCGCGAGGACGTGGGACGCCTCCTCCTCTACACGCCCGTCGTGCACCCGCACGAGTTCGACGTGGCCATCTCGTACCTCATCCGCCGGCTCGAGGAGAACAGCAGCCCCGAGAACTTCCTGTCGGCCGCGTTCCGCCTCGACGACGAGGAGGTGCTGCAGCGGGAGCTCGGCCGCTTCCGCGCCTCGCTCGAGGCCCTCGACGACTCCGTCCCGCCGCCGAACCGCACGCAGGACCGCCTGCGGGAGTGGTCCTCCGGCTCCGGCCGCCGCCTCGTGCAGGAGCACGCCCGCGCCGGCGAGCGGGCGCAGGACCCGGCCGCCGCGGGCCTGACGCAGGCCGTCCTCGGCCTCAGCCGCGGCTCCGGTGCGGCCGCCGCGACCGCGGGCTTCCACAACGAGCCCGACACCGACCCCGCCCTCCCCGGCAACCGACGCTGGGCGCGCCTGATCACCGAGCGCATCGCCGGGTCGACCATCGGAGCGGGCACGGCCGACGCCGCACGCGTGAGCACCGAGGCGGAGCTCCAGGAGGTGCTGCGCACGGTGTCCCGCCGCGCGGAGCGCTGGGGCGAGCGCCTGGGCTACGACCGAGCGGCCGTGCTCGACCGCGCCGGCCTCGTCCTCGCCGCGAACCGCGACCGCCTGATCGAGGTGATGGCCTCCGAGACCGGCAAGACGATCGCCGAGGCCGACCCCGAGGTCTCCGAGGCCATCGACTTCGCCCACTACTACGCCACCCGCGCCCGCGAGCTCGACGCCGTCACCGGGGCCACCTTCGTCCCCGCGCGGGTCACCGTCGTCGCTCCGCCGTGGAACTTCCCGGTCGCCATCCCGGCCGGATCGATCCTCGCGGCGCTCGCCGCCGGCTCCGGAGTCGTGGTGAAGCCGGCGCCCCAGGCCCGCCGCTCGGCGGCTGTGCTCGTCGAGGCGCTCTGGGACGCGGGCGTCCCGCAGGAGCTCCTCGCCCTGGTCGACCTCGACGAGGAGGAGCTGGGACGGGCGCTGATCACCGACCCCCTCGTGGACCGCGTGCTGCTCACCGGCTCCTACGAGACCGCCCGCCTCTTCCGCTCCTGGCGGCCCGGCCTCGCGCTGCAGGCCGAGACCAGCGGCAAGAACGCGATCATCGTCACTCCCCACGCCGACTACGACCTCGCCGTCGCCGACATCGTCCGCAGCGCCTTCGGGCACGCCGGCCAGAAGTGCTCCGCCGCCTCCCTGGTGATCCTGGTCGGCTCGGTCGCCCGCTCCAAGCGCTTCCGCGCCCAGCTGGTCGACGCCGTCACGTCGCTCCGCGTCGGCCGGCCCGACGACCCGTCGGCGGTGATGGGGCCGCTCATCGAGGAGCCCACCGGCAAGCTCCTGCACGCGCTCACCACGCTGGGCGGAGGCGAGTCGTGGCTCGTCGAGCCGCAGCGCCTCGACGAGAGCGGCACGCTCTGGTCGCCGGGGATCCGCGAGGGCGTCACCGAGGACAGCTACGTCCACCTCACCGAGTTCTTCGGCCCGGTGCTCGGGATCATGCACGCGGCGACCCTCGAGGACGCCGTCCGGATGCAGAACGGCACCGAGTACGGGCTCACGGCCGGGCTCCACTCCCTGCACGCCGACGAGCTCGCCCTCTGGATCGACTCGGTCGAGGCGGGCAACCTCTACGTCAACCGGGGCATCACCGGAGCGATCGTCCGGCGCCAGCCCTTCGGCGGCTGGAAGCGCTCGTCCGTCGGCGGCGGCGCGAAGGCGGGCGGACCCAACCACCTCATCGGCCTCGGCTCCTGGAAGCCCTCACCCGCGCGCTCCTCCTCGACGCTGCACCTGCGCGGCCTCGACGACCGCGCGCGCCAGTTCATCGAGGCGGCCCAGTCCTCGCTCCGGTTCGAGCAGTTCGACCTGCTCCGCCGCTCCGCACTCTCCGACCAGCTCGCCTGGGCGACCGAGTTCGGAGTCGTCACCGACATCTCGAAGGTCGGCGTCGAGCGCAACCTGTTCCGCTACCTCCGCGTGCCGATCGCGCTGCGCCTGGCCGACGGCGGCGACCTCGGAGAGCTCCTCCGCGTCATCGCCGCCGGCCTGCTGACCCGCTCCCGGATGGACATCTCCACGTCCCTCCCGCTCCCGCCGCGGGTCCAGGAGATGCTCGGCGGCGACGAGCTCGCCGAGATGGCGGGCCTCGTCCCGCGCATCGTCGTCGAGACCGACGCCCAGTGGCTCGAGCGCGCCGCGGCCGGCCGCATCACGGCGCCGCGCATCCGCATCATCGGCGACATCGTCTCCGACCGCGTCGACGGTTACGCGGGCCCGCAGGCCCCCGGCAGCCCGACGCACGGACAGCAGGCCGTCGTCCGCCGATCGTACGACTCGACCGGCTCCTTCACCGACGTCGTCGCCGGCATGACCCGCGGCAGCACGGGCACGCCGGTCCCGCTCACCCGCGCCGACGGATCCCGCGTCCCCCTCGCGACCGCCCTCGCCGAAGCCCTCGGCGGCGCCCTCGACACCGCCGTCTACGCCGACCCGGTCACCCCCGCCGGCCGCGTCGAACTGCTGCCCTTCCTCCGCGAGCAGGCGATCTCGATCACGAACCACCGCTTCGGCAACCCGATCGATCTGAGCGACGACGTGCTGTAGTCGATTCCACGCCCGTCCCTGACGGGCGTGGCGCGGTCGGCTTGGCGACGGGGTGCGTTCTGAGGAGCGGGGGGCGTTCGGCTACAGCGATCCGCTGGTACGCGGATCGCTGGGTCGCCTCGGGGGCGGTGCTCGCGGGGATGGTGTGGATCGAGTGTGGCGCGGTCGGCTTCTCGACGGGGTGGTTTCTGCAGGGCGGGGTGCGTTCGGCTGCAGCGATCCGCTGGTACGCGGATCGCTGGTTCGCCTCGGGGGGCGGTGCTCGCGGGGGTCGTGGGGATCGTGTGTAGTGCGGTCGGCTTCTTGACGGGGTGCGTTCTGCAGGGCGGGGTGCCTACGGCTGCAGCGATCCGCTGGTACGCGGATCGCTGGTTGGCCTCGGGGGCGGTGCTCGCGACGATGGTGGGATCAGGCTGGCGCGGGTCGGCCTCCCGACGGAGCCCCGGGACGCGGCTCGACGAGGCGCGGGGGACTTACTTGTCGCGGCAAGTAGTGGGTAGGGTGGGGGGATGAGTGCGCCCGAGACACGCTGGCTGACGCCCGATCAGCTCGACGCCTGGCTGCGCTTCATCGCGGTCGTGGAACTGCTGCCGGGCGCCCTCGACACTCAGCTGCAGCGCGACGCGGGACTCACGCACTTCGAGTACCTGACGCTGGCGATGCTGTCCGAGGCGCCCGACCGCGCCCTCCGGATGACCACGCTCGCCGCCCGCACCAACGCGACCCTGCCCCGGCTCTCGCACGTGGTGACCCGCCTCGTCGCCCGCGGCTACCTCGAGCGCCGCCCCTGCGCCTCCGACGGCCGCGCCACGAACGCGGTGCTCACCGACGCCGGCCTCCAGAAGATCGTCGACACGGCGCCCGGTCACGTCGCGACCGTGCTGGCCGACGTCATCGATCCGCTCGACGCCGAGCAGATCCCGCAGCTGGCCGACATCATGTCGCGCATGCTCGCCCGGCTCGACCCCGAGGGCAGGATGACGGTCGACGCCGTGCGCTCCTCGCTCGGAGACCCCGACACCCGCTCCTGCTGAGCGCGCCGACCCCTCACTCCCGGGGCGGACCGGCCTCGGCCGCGGCCGGATCCGTGTACAGGGACTCCCGGACGTGGCTGTCAGGGTCCTCGAGGCCGCGCGCCCGCATGGAGCCGAGGTCCTGCACCGCGACCGGCTCGGCGCCGCCGGAGGCCGGCCCGTTCCCGAGCACCTCGCCGACCTCCTCCCGGCTGCCGACGCTCACCGCGAAGAGGCCCTGCACCCGGGAGCGCGCGTCGATGATCTCCTTCGACCTGGAGGTCGAGAAGGAGAGGTGCGGGACGACCATCGCGGACACGTGCTCGGAGGCGACGGAGCAGGCGGCGTCATCGCTGAACAGAGGATCCAGGGTCCGGCCGAGCGCCGGGGAGAACGCCCTCGAGCGCTCCGGATCCGTGAACGGGAGGTCGACGAGGATCGAGTCGACGGCCCTCCGCATCCGTACGGCGATCGGCCGCGCGACACGCGGAGTCCGTGCCATCATCGCCTCGTGCAGTTCACCACGACGCTCTTCCGGATCGGCAACAACACCGGCATCGAGGTGCCGCCCGAGGTCCTCGAGGCACTCGGCGGCGGCAAGCGTCCCGCCGTCGCGGTGACGGTGAACGGCTACCGCTTCACCAGCACGGTCGGAGCGATGGGCGGACGCGCGCTCATCCCGTTCTCGGCCGAGAAGCGCCGCGAGACGCAGCTCGCCGGCGGTGACGCGATCGACGTCGTGATCGAGCTCGACACCGCGCGGCGCGAGGTCGTCGTGCCGGAGGACCTGGCGTCCGCGCTGGCCTCAGCGGGCGCTGTGGAGCGCTTCGCCGCGCTCTCGCCCAGCGCGCGGAAGGCCCACGTCACGTCGGTCGAGGGCGCGAAGGCCGCCGAGACGAGGGCGCGCCGCGTCGCCTCGATCGTCGCGGCGCTCGCCGGCTGACGGGCGCGCCACGGTCCGGACCGCGACCTCCCCGCCGGATAGGCTGCCTCCGGCGCCCCACGGCGGAGCGCTCTGGAAGCGGAGTCGGGGGACTTGATGGGTGCGGTTCGGCGTTGGGTGTTCCCGATCGTGTGGATGGTCATCATCGGAGCGGCGAGCATCGCCCTGGTGAAGATCGCGTTCTTCCCGGACGGCGCGGCCGAGGCCGATCCGACGCAGCCGACCGGTGAGATCACCGAGCCGACCGTCACGGTCGCCCGCGGCACGGTCACCAACGACCTCACCCTCCAGGGCACCGTCGCCGCCGACCCCGCCGTGCCGCTGAAGGCGACGGCGGCCGGAACGGTCGACGACGTCTACGTGCAGCAGGGCGCGGCCGTCGCGTCGGGCGATCTCATCTACGACATCCGCGTCGAGACTCAGCGCGACCCGGTCGAGACGACCGGCCCGGACGGCGCCGTCACCCTCACCCAGCAGGAGCCCTCCGTGCGCTTCGAGCGGGTCTACGCCGCGACCGGCGGCACCCTCAGCGCGCTCGGCGTCATCCACGACCAGGCCGTCACGGTCGGCGAGGTGACCGGACAGGTCGCGCCGCCGAGCTACGCCGTCACCGGCACGATCGACGCGCAGCAGCTCTACCGCATCCAGAACCGGCCGACGGAGGCACAGGTCGCGATCACCGGCGGGCCCGCCGGCTTCACCTGCACCGACCTCACCATCAGCACCCCTCTCGCCGGAGCCGGCGAGGGCGGCACGACCGGCGGAGCGACGGACGGCGGCGGCGGTGGAACCTCCACCGGCGGCTCCGGCACGAGCTTCACCTGCCAGGTGCCGACGGAGGTCACCGTGTTCCCCGGGCTCGCCGCCTCGGTGACGCTCGCGGGAGGCAAGGCGGAGGACGTCCTCGTCGTGCCGACCACCGCGGTCGAGGGCACCGCCCAGTCCGGCGTCGTGTTCCGCCGGGCGGACGACGGCAGCACCGAGGAGGTCCCGGTGACGCTGGGACTCACCGACGGCAGCTCCGTCGAGATCACCGGCGGAGTGGAGGAGGGCGCCGAGCTCCTGCAGTTCGTGCCGGGCGCGGAGGAGGCTGCTCCCGACGTCCAGCTGGGCGGCGACTGCATCGCGCAGCCCGACGGCTCGGTCTTCTGCTCGTGACGATCCTCCGGCTCGAGGGGATCCGCAAGGTCGTCCCGCTGCCCGATGCGCCGCCGCTGACGATCCTCGACGGCGTCGATCTCGAGGTGGGCGAGGGCGACCACGTCTCGGTCGTGGGGCGCAGCGGCTCCGGCAAGTCGACGCTGCTCAACATCCTCGGACTGATCGACGAGCCGACCGAGGGTCGGATGCTGCTCGAGGGTGCTCCCACCGAGACCCTGTCCTCGCGGGCCCGCGCGCGCATCCGCGGCGGCAGCATCGGCTTCATCTTCCAGCAGTTCAACCTGCTGGAGGGGCGGACCGCCCGCGAGAACGTGATGACGCCGCTGCTCTACGCGACCGGATCGGAGTTCTGGCGCCGCCGCGACCTCGCGGCCGAGATGCTGGAGCGCGTCGGCCTCGGGCACCGCGTGGACTCGATGCCCGGGCGCATGTCCGGCGGCGAGCAGCAGCGGATCGCGATCGCCCGCGCCCTGGTGCGCCGACCGCGGCTGATCCTCGCCGACGAGCCGACGGGCGCCCTCGACACCGACACCGGCGAGAGCGTGATGGGCCTGCTCGACGAGATCGCCCGCGAGTCCGGCTCCGCGCTGGTCACCATCACCCACGACCCGGCCATCGCGGCGCGGGCCGAGCGCCACTACCGGCTCGACCACGGCCGACTGGGCTCGACCGCGGATGCGGGCCCCGTCGCCGAGGCGGTGGTCGTCTGATGCGCGTGCTCGTCGGGATCGCCGGCGCGATCGTCGAGGCGTGGACCGAGCTGCGGATCCACCGCGGCCGCGTGCTGCTCTCGCTGGTCGGAGTCGCGGTGGCCGTCGCCGCCCTGACCGCGGTCGTCGCCGCCGGCGGCATCGCCCGCCAGGCCAGCATCGAGCAGGCCGAGCGTTCCAGCGGGCGCCCGGCGAGCCTCTTCCTCTCCGCCTACACCTCCGGCACCGGCACCGCCGAGGTGGATGCCGACGCACTCCAGGCCGCGTGGACCGGTGCGCTGGAGCGGTACTCCATCACCTACGCGAGCCGCTCGACCTACGGCAGCGCGCGCGTCCAGTTCGCCGACGGCGCCGTCGACGTCGCGGTGCAGGCGGTCGACCAGCCCTTCGCCGAGATGCACCGGCTGAAGATCGTGGACGGCTCCTGGTTCACCGCCCGCGACTCCCAGCGCCTCGCTCCCGCACTCGTCGTCAACGAGCGCTTCTGGGAGCGGATCGGGAGCCCGGATCTGCGCACCCACCCGGTGGTCACCCTGCTCGGCTCCGAGCGCGACGTCACGGGCGTGGTGGTCGGCGTGACTCCCTCCTCGCAGTTCGAGACGGATCCGTCGATGATGATGCTCGCGGACGCCTACCCGGCGGTCGCCCGCGACGCCGACCCGCAGTACGGCGGGCAGGGCGTGCCGAACTACGAGATGTGGGTGCCGCTCGACCTGGCCGAGCCCCTCGCCGCGGCGGTGGAGCGCGACGTGGCCGGCGCCCTGGGATCCGACTTCGAGGTGTCGGTCGACCGGCAGGACTACCTGGTCTACGACTCCGACCCCTTCGGCGTGCTGACCTGGGTGATCGGCGGCGTGGCGGGCCTGGTGCTGGCGCTCGGCGCGCTCGGACTGCTCAACATCGCCCTGGTCACCGTCCGGCAGCGGATCCGCGAGATCGGCATCCGGCGCAGCTTCGGCGCCTCCTCCGGCCGCATCTTCTTCTCGATCATGATGGAGAGCGTCGTGGCGACCGTGGTCGCCGGAGTGGTCGGCGTGACGATCGCGGTCATCCTCGTCACCAACCCGTGGACGGTGGCCTTCGTGCAGGACAACGGGATCGCCGACATCCCGCCTTTCCCGGCCGAGGCGGCGCTGCTCGGGCTCGGGGCGGCGACCCTCGTCGGCGCGCTCGCGGGCCTGGTGCCGGCGATCGTCGCCGTGCGGGTGAAGGTGATCGACGCGATCCGCTACTGAGGCCCGCCGAGGGTGACGACGAGCTCGTCGCCCTCGAGCGCGGCGTGCGCGTCGGAGTAGTGCGCGATCCGGGGCAGCCCCCGGGTGCTCGCACTCTCGTGGCTCCCGACGACGATGACGCGCATGCCGGCGTCCAGACCCGCCCGGATGCCGGCCTCGGCGTCTTCGAACACCAGCGCGTCCTCGGGGGAGACGCCGAGCAGGGCCGCGGCGGCGAGGTAGCCGTCGGGAGCAGGCTTGCCGTTCGCGACGTCGTGCGCGGTGACGACGGTGTCGGGGGAGGGCACGCCCGCCGCGGCCAGACGGGCGGCCGCCAGTGCCGGGCTCGCGGACGTGACCAGGGCGACGCGCTCGCGGGGGAGTGAGGCGAGGAACGCCGTCGCGCCGGGGATCTCGACGGTGCCCTCGGTGTGCTCGAGCTCGTACGCGTCGAGCTCCGCGACGATCGCGCCGACGTCGCTGCCGGCCGGAGCGAAGCGGCGGACGCTGTCGGCGGCGCGGACACCGTGAACGGCGCCGAGCACCGCGTCGTGGTCGAGAGCGAAGCGCTCGGCGAAGGCGCCCCAGATGGTCTCGACGACGGCCGTCGAGTCGACGAGCGTCCCGTCCATGTCGAAGAGGGCGGCGCGGGCTCGGAGGAGGTGGGGCATGCGTCCATCCTGGCGGTCGGCGGCCTCCGGCGTCTGCCGGAGCGGACAGCGCTCGGACAGCGCGCGATCAGCCCGCCCTCAGGCCATGCATCGTGTCGCGGCGCTACGGTGGTCCGAGATCGCGGGCAGACGCCCGGAGGGGAGTGGAGGACGCCATGACGGACGACAACGGAACCGGCACGGACCAGGGCGCGAGCACGGGCGGCGAGGCCTCCGGACCCCGCGCCGGGTGGTACCCGGACCCGGCGGGCTCGTCCCGTCAGCGCTGGTGGGACGGGACCGGCTGGACGGAGTCGCTCCGCGACGCGCCGGCGGCCACTCCCACCGCCCCGGCCGAGAGCGGGTCGGCGCAGGCCGCCGCGACTCCCGTTCCGCCGACCGCACCGACTCCGCCCGCGCCGCCCGCCGAGCGTCCCGCCTACGGGGAGACGTCGAGCGGAGCGGCGACGAGCTATGGGCAGTCGGCCTCGGGTCGGTATCCGCAGCAGCCGTCGTCCGCCGACCCGCAGCAGAGCTACGGGCAGCAGGGCTACGGCCAGCAGGGCGCCGGTCAGCAGCCGCAGCCGCAGCAGCCCTCCGGCCAGCAGCAGCCGCAGCAGGGCTACGGCCAGCAGGCTCCCCAGCAGTACGGCCAGCAGGGGTACGGCCAGCAGCCCTACGGCCAGCAGCAGCAACAGCCCTACGGCCAGCAGCAGCCGCAGTACCCGGCCTACGCCGCGGCTCCCGGAGCACCCGTGCAGCAGCGCGACACGAGCATCGTCACGTCCACCCCGTGGATCTGGGTGGTGGTCCTCCTGCCGCTGCTCTCGGCGCTGTCGATCTTCCTCCTCCCGCCGAGCGCGATCGTCGACTCGTCGATGGCCTCGACCTACGGGCCGAGCTCCTCGATGGGGATGTCGACCGCCTACCTCGTCGGCCTCGGCGTGCTCCAGGTCGTCGGCTTCCTGATCTACGCGGCGGAGGTCGTCTTCGCCTTCCTCGACTGGCGCCAGCTGAAGCGAGCCGGCCTGCAGCGTCCGTTCCACTGGGCGTGGGCCTTCCTCGCCGCTCCCTACGTCTACGTGATCGGCCGAAGCGTGGTCGTGAAGCGCGTGACCGGCGGCGGACTCCTCCCGCTCTGGGTCTTCCTCGGCGTCGTGGTCGTGTCGTTCCTCATCGCGATCGGCTGGACGGTGTCCCTCTTCTCCCAGATGACGCAGGCCTTCGCTCCCGCGGGCTTCTGAACCCGTGCGCGCCGCCGATCTCGTCCTGACCGGCGGCGCCGTCTTCACCGCCGACGCCGTGCGCTCCCGAGCGCACGGCGTCGCTGTCGTCGGAGGGCGGATCGTCGCGGTCGGCGCCGACGCCTCCGACCTGATCGGGCCGCGCACCGAGGTGGTCGACCTCGAGGGCCGGATGCTCGTCCCCGGCTTCCAGGACGCCCACGTGCACCCGGTCTGGGGCGGCGCCGCGCTGCTGCGCTGCTGGCTCGGAGCGGGAGGGTCGCCCGCCGAGCACCTGGCGACGGTCGCCGAGTACGCGGCTCGGGAGAGCGGAGCGGAGTGGATCCTCGGCGGCGGGTGGAACCTGCCCGACTTCCCCGGAGGCACCCCGACCGCCCGCGAGCTCGACACGGTCGTCCCTGACCGGCCCGCCTTCCTCACCAACGCCGACGGGCACGGTGCCTGGGTCAACTCCGCCGCACTGCGCCTCGCGGGGATCGACCGCACGACGCCGGACCCCGCCGACGGCCGCATCGAGCGCCTGGCCGACGGCACCCCCTCCGGCACCCTGCACGAGGGGGCGATGGACGCGGTCCGCCGCCACCTCCCGCCCGCGAGCGCGGACGAGCTCCACCGCGCGCTGCTCCTCGGGCAGGAGACCCTGCACTCGTTCGGAGTGACGGCGTGGCAGGACGCGATCATCGGCTCCTACGGCGATGTGGGCGACCCCGGTCCGGTGTACCGCCGCGCGGCGCTGAGCGGCGAGCTGACCGGGCGCGTCCGCGGTGCGCTGTGGTGGGACCGGGGCCGCGGCGTCGAGCAGATCCCGGAGCTCGTCGAGCGGCGCGCGGCGCTCGCCGCCGACGGCTTCGCGCCGACGACCGTCAAGATCATGCAGGACGGGGTCGCCGAGAACTTCACGGCGGCGATGCTCGAGCCCTACCTCGACGGGCACGGCGGCCACGGTCACGGCGACGGCCTCTCGATGGTCGACCCGCGCCTCCTGAACGAGGCCGTGCCGCTCCTGGACGCGGCCGGGTTCCAGGTGCACTTCCACGCGATCGGCGATCGCGCCGTGCGCGAGTGCCTGGACGCCGTCGAGCGGGCGATCGAGGCGAACGGGCGCCGCGGCAACCGCCACCACCTCGCGCACCTGCAGGTCGTGCATCCGGACGACCTGCCGCGCTTCCGTGCGCTCGACGTCGCGGCGAACCTGCAGATGCTGTGGGCCTCGGCGGAGCCGCAGATGGTGGAGCTGACGCTGCCGTTCCTCGGTGAGCGGCGCGGCTCGTGGCAGTACCCGTTCGGCGATCTGCTCCGCTCGGGCGCGGTGCTCGCGTCGGGGAGCGACTGGCCGGTGTCGACGCCCGACCCGCTCGCCGCGATCCACGTCGCGGTGAACCGGCTCTCGGCGCCGTCCGAGCGCGAGCCGGGGTGGAGCGAGGAGGTGTTCCTCCCGGAGCAGCGCCTCGACCTCGCCACCGCCCTCTCCGCCTCCACGGCCGGCTCGGCGTGGGTGAACGGCCTGGAGGGCGAGTCGGGCTCGATCGCCGTGGGACTCGCGGCGGACTTCGCCCTGCTGGACCGGGACCCCTTCGCCGGCGACCCCGGGGCGATCGGGGACACCCGGGTGCTGGGCACCTGGATCGGCGGGGAGCGCGTCCACACCGCAGCGGACGCGCCCGCCTGATCCGGGTCGTTCAGGAGGCGGCGCTCAGCAGGTGATCGCTCCGCCGATGATCCCCGCGAGCAGCCCGCCGGTCGCGGAGGCGATCGCGCCGGGACCGGAGATCGCACCGATCACCCCGCCGGTCGCGGCACCGCTGACGCCGCTCCCGGCGACGCAGTGGCCCCACTCGGGCGAGCTCCAGTCGCTGTTCAGGTGCAGGCCGCGTACCGCGGAGCGGGACGCCGAGTCCGGGGCGAAGTGGAAGGTGAGCGTGTCGGAGTCGTCGATCGACCAGTGGCCCGACACGGTGCGGCCGCGTCCGACGTCGATCCTCTCCGGGAGTGCGTCGGACGTCTCGGCGCCGTCCGTGAAGCCGACCCCGCCGCCCGCCAGCTCGACGATCCGCGTGCCGTCGGTGACGTCGAAGGTCACCGTCGACGCCGATCCGCCCCGTGCCTCGAGGTGCACCCGGCTGCTCGTCTCCTGCCTCGCCGGCTCGGCGTGCGCGGCCTGCGCTGTGAACAGCGGCACCGCCAGCAGAGCGGCCGCCGCCGCGACCAGTGCCGTGCTCGTCCTCTGTCGTTCCATCGTCGTTCCCTCCCTCGGATTCCGATCCAGGAGGGAGGGCTCAGCGCCGCCGGTCGACGAGGGCGAGGACGACGGACGCCACCGCTGCCGCGACGGCGGCGGTGACCACGACGTCCCACGGATCCTCGGCGCCCACCGCGGTCGCGACGAGGTGCCCGGCCAGGACGCCGACGAACAGTGCCGGCAGCATCAGCCAGATGCGCCGTCTCCGTCGTGCCGCCGTACCGGCCTGTTCCCTGTCGCTCATGCTCGCCCTCATGGATTCACCATACAGGTATGGAGTACCAGGCGGTCGCGACGCGCGTCGAGGAGGTGGCGCGATCCGTCAGGCCTCGCTGCGCTGGATGAGGCGGGAGAGGACGATCGCGGAGCGCGTGTGGTCGACGTTGGGCGCGATGCGGACCTTCTCGAGGGCGAGCTCGAGGCTGGGGATGTCGCGCGAGCGGATGTGGACGATCGCGTCGGCGGAGCCGGTGACCGTGCCCGCGTCGACGACCTCGGGGACCGCGGAGAGGATGCGGCGGAGCTCGTCCGGAGCGACGGTGCCGCGGCAGAAGAGCTCGACGTAGGCCTCGGTGGCCATGCCGTCGACCGCGGGGTCGACCTTGATCGTGAAGCCGCGGATCACGCCGTCGGCCACGAGTCGGTCGACGCGGCGCTTCACCGCGGAGGCGGAGAGCCCGACCACGCCGCCGATGTCGCCGTAGCCCGCGCGGGAGTTCTGGCGCAGCAGATCGAGGATCTTCCGATCGATGTTGTCCATGCTCCGAGGATAGGCGCGGCCGGAGCGGCGCCTGGACGGCAGCAGAGTGCCACTGGAGATTCGTGACGCCCGGCTATATAGTTGCTCTCGGTCAATAGTTGATCGCGGTCAACTAGAAACGCCGCCGTGCTGAAGAGGAGCCCATGTCACACCCCGAACACCGCGCCGCATCGCGCGGAACCACCGCGCCGCACGCCCCCGCCGGGCCGGACGGCGCCATGTCGCACCGCCAGGTGCTCGAATCGCTCAGCGGCCTGCTGCTGGGCATGTTCGTCTCGATCCTCGCGGGCACGGTCGTGTCGACCTCGCTGCCCCGGATCATCTCCGACCTCAAGGGCGACCAGAACGCCTACACCTGGGTCGTCACCGCGACCCTGCTCGCGACCACGGTCTCCACCCCGCTCTGGGGCAAGTTCGCCGACCTGTTCAACCGCAAGCTGCTGATCCAGCTCGCCCTCGGGCTGTTCGTCGTCGGCTCCGCTCTGGCCGGCTTCTCGCAGGACACGAACATGCTGATCGTCTTCCGCGTGTTCCAGGGCCTGGGCGCCGGCGGACTCGCCGCGCTGAGCCAGATCATCATGGCCGACATCATCAGCCCCCGTGAGCGCGGCAAGTACGCCGGCCTCTTCGGCGGCGTGATGGCGATCGGCACCGTCGGCGGCCCGCTCCTGGGCGGCGTCGTGACCGACGCGTTCGGCTGGCGCTGGAACTTCTTCATCGCGATGCCCGTCGCGATCGTCGCGATCGTCCTCCTCCAGATGACCCTCCGCCTCCCCGCGCACCCGAAGCGCAAGGTGCGGATCGACTACCTCGGCGCCGTGCTCATCGCGGGCGGAGTCTCGCTCCTGCTGATCTGGGTCTCCCTCGCCGGCAAGAACTTCGACTGGGCCTCGTGGGAGACCGCGGTCATGGTCGGCGGCGCCGTCGTGCTGCTCATCGCCGCCGTGATCACCGAGCTCACCGTGGCCGAGCCGATCATCCCGATGGGGATGTTCAAGAACCGCACCTTCAGCCTCGCCGTCGTGGCGAGCATCTCGGTCGGCGTCTCGATGTTCGGCGTCGCCGTCTTCCTCGCGCAGTACATGCAGCTGGCCCGCGGAGCCACGCCGACCCAGTCGGGCCTGCTCACCATCCCGATGATGGCCGGCCTGCTGATCGCCTCGACGATCTTCGGCGGGATCATCTCCCGCACCGGCAAGTGGAAGGCGATCATGATCAGCGGCGGCGTGCTCGCCGTGATCGGAACCTCCCTCCTCAGCACCCTCCGCTACGACACGAACCTGGTCCTCGTCGGGATCTACATGGCCGTCCTCGGCGCCGGCCTGGGCATGCTGATGCAGAACCTCGTCCTGGTGGTGCAGAACTCGATCGAGGTGAAGAACCTCGGCGTCGCGACCAGCGCGGTCACGTTCTTCCGCAGCCTCGGCGGCACCGTCGGAGTCTCGGTCCTGGGCTCGATGCTCGGCACCGTGATCGCCGACCGCATCAAGACCGGCATCGCGGGGCTCGCTCCCGCCGACCAGGCTCTCGCCGCGCAGGCGCTGGGCAGCGGCACGATCCCGCAGCCGGCGACCCTGCCCGACGCCGTGCGCGTCGTGGTCGAGAGCGCCTACGGGATCGGCGTCGGCGACGTGTTCCTCTACAGCATCCCGCTCGCCGTGGTCACGCTGATCGCCGTCGTCCTCCTGCCCAACGTGAGCCTCGGCTCGAAGAACGCGGTGCAGCTCAAGGCGGAGCCGACCACTCCGTTGCAGGCCGCGGAGGACGCCCTCATCGCCGCCTCGGACGGCCAGGCGGCGCTCCGCCCCGTCGGCCAGGCCCGGCGGACGGACGACGCGACGCACGCCCGGGAGGGTCGCGAGGCCACTCCCGTCGGACACGGCCGCCACGCCGACGAGGAGCGGCAGGAGGAGCCGGTCGGGCACGCCCGGCACGCTGCTCCCACCGGCTCCGTCGACGTGATCGAGCGCTCCTGATGCCCGCCGCCGCGCCCTCGGCCGAGGCGCTGCACGAGGTCGAGGAGCAGATCACCGTGCTCGCCGTCCAGGTGCGCCTCGCCGTCCGGGACGCGGCGGCGTCGATCGACCCGGCGCTGCCGCCCTTCGGACTGCGGCTGCTGCGGATCCTCGAGCGCTGCGGTCCGGTCCACTCCGGTGCCGCGGCGGAGCGGCTCGGGGTCGACCGCAGCGCGATCAGCCGCCAGGCCCGCCAGCTCGCCGAGCTGGGCCTGGTCGAGATGACCTCCGATCCCGCCGACGGCCGAGCGCGGTTCCTCTCGCTCAGCGCGGCCGGATGCGAGCGGATGCGCGACCTCGGCGGCCGTCAGCGGCAGCGGATGCAGGAGGCGCTGAGCGCATGGCCCGAGGAGGACCTGCGCGCGTTCGCGGGGTACCTGGAGCGGCTGACCGCGGCGGAGTGAGCCGCGTGATCTGAACGAGTGGCGCGGACCGATGCGGTCCGCGCCACTTCTGCGTGCCGCCGGACGCGGCGCGGGCGCGCTGACCGCGCGCCGTCTCGCGCCACCCGGGGCCGACGCCGTCGTGGTCGTTCTACATTTCCTGAGATGTTCTCACTCAGGAGGCGATGACCCTGTTCTCTTTCGATCATGCAGCAGCGGCGGAGCTGGTCCGCACCTCGGACGAGGCGGCGGAGGCGCTCGCCTCCCAGGAGCTGCTGAGGTCCGTCGCTGCCGAGTACGCACTGGGCGAGTTCCGCGGCGCGTACGCCGAGCTGTTCCGCCGGGTCCGCCTCTGCGACAGGGAGAACCGCGGTCGGCTGAGCGCCGAGCTGCACGAGCTCGCCGACACGGTGCGGCTCGTGGCGAGGAAGGCCGAGGAGGAGCGTCGGCGCCGGGAGGAGTACGCGGCCTGGGAGCGGCGGGCGGACGAGCGCGAGCGGCAGCGCCGCCTCGATCCGGTCGCGGCCCTCGCGGCGGGAGTCGAGGAGGTCGTCGACCGGCCGCCGTCCGATCGGCCGGTCGTGCCTCCGCCGATCCGTGCGCTGTTCTCCCCCCGGTCGGTGCCCCGCACGTCCCCGGGCGGCCCCGCCGCGGGAGGCACGACCTCCGCCGACCCCGAGCGCCTCGACGTCTTCGTCTCGCAGACCCGGCAGGCGGACGAGGCGATGCGCTCCCGGCTCCAGGATCTGATGGCCGCCTGGGGAGCCTTCGGCAACCGCTGCTCGTGGGCGCCGGTCGAGTCCTTCTCGGTGCTCCGGGGCTTCCGCGAGCTGCTGTCGATCGGTGCGGCCGACGCGACCTGGGTCGAGCAGATCTCCCTGGCCTTCACCGCCGCCGGGGGAGCGGCGCTCTCCGTTCCCGTCCTCGACGCCGTCGGCACCCTGGCGCGGCCCCGGGGCGGCCGGAGCCTGCTCGACTCCCTCGCGGCGCTCTCGTCCGACGATCTCGCGACACTCCTGGCGGCGTCGCCCGACCTCGCGGCGCGCCTCGGGCGACTGGCTCCGACCCTCGTGAACGACTGGTGGCGGAGCCTCGACTCCACGGACGGCGCGCGCTTCTCGCCGCAGCAGGAGGCGCTGGTCGCCGGTCTGCCCGGGGTGATCGGGAATCTGGAGGGTGTTCCCTACCGCGCCCGGGTGAGGGCGAACGAGAGGGCGCTGAGGGCGCGGATCGTGGCGCTGAGGAGCGAGGCGGCGGGCCTGCGCGGGAAGGCGGGCGACGGGGAGCGACTCGCGGCGGTGGAGTCGCAGCTGGTGGCGCTGAGGGACGTGCGGGCATCGCTCCGGCGCGGTCTCGGTCAGGACCCGCGCTTCCTCATCTCCCTGACCGCCGACGAGCCTCTGCTCGCCGCCGTCTCGATCGGCGATCCCGACACCGCCACGAACGTCACCTACGCCGTCCCCGGGATGGGACAGACGACGGAGAGCATGACCCGATGGACGAAGGCGTCGCAGAATCTGCAGTCGCTCCTCCCGCCCGGCAGCGCCGTCGTCTCCTGGATCGGCTACGAGACCCCGCCGATGGCGCGGCTCGGCGGGAACGGCATGGACGTCCTCACCTCGAACCAGGCGGTCGCCGGCGGCGCCGCACTCGCCTCGGCTGTCCAGGGGCTCTCCGCGGTCCGGGGCGACGACCTGCCGAAGCCGAACGTCGTCGCCCACTCCTACGGCAGCACCGTCATGGCCGTCGCCGCCTCGCGCTCGGACGTCGAGCTCGGGGTCGTCGTGACGCTGGGCTCGGCCGGCCTCCCGGACAGCGTCGACGAGGCGAGCGACCTGCACGCGGAATCCGTCTTCGCGGGGCAGGCGCGGGACAAGTACCTCGGCGAGACCGAGAGCGGCGACGAGGCCGCGTGGATGGGCCGCGCCTTCAGCTGGAACCACCACACGGATCCCGCTGACGAGGACTTCGGCGCGCGCGTCTTCGGTGTGGAGACCGGAGGCGACGCCGGGAGGATCGTGACGGATCACGCTGCGCTGAAGAGCGACGACGGCGATCTCGCGGGGTACCTCGACACGAACACCGAGTCCCTGCAGAACGCGGCGTGGGCCGTCTCCCGGCGACTCGACCTGCTGACCGAGAACCGGCCGCTCGGACCGACCGCCTTCCAGAAGGCGGTCGTGGGAGCCTCCCATGGCGGGTAGAGGCTCTCCTCAGCGGACGGGCGTCTCGCTGACCCTCGCCGCTCTGCTCGTGATGTCGATGACCGCTTGTGCAACTGGGAAGGAGACGAGACCGGTGAGCACGATGAGTCCTCGGGAGGGTCGGGACCGGGTGGTGGAGTTCGTGCGGGACTCCGCGGGGCGGCTCGATGTGGAGGGGTGGTGGCCGCGGAGCGGCGCGGCCAGGCCCGATGTGTGCGGCCCCGGCGACCGGGTGAGCGGTGCGAGCTACAGCTACGACTGGTGGGCTCCGGCGGGCACCGATGTCGAGGGGGATGCGCGGAAGGTCGCGGACTACTGGGAGTCGCTGGGGATGACGGTGAGAGTGACCGATTCGACTCCGCGCCCGACGGTCTACGGGCAGGGCGGACCGGTGCTGCGGGCGAGCTTCGTCACCGGCGCTGTCGAGGAGATGTACATGATCGGGGCGGAGATGCCGTGTGCGCCCGGCGATTTCGAATCACTCCTCCTCGAGGACGAGGCTCAGCGCGCGGCGGGCGCGGTCCTTCCGGGTGATGAAGGGGTCGTCCCGAAGCCGGATCCGTGGGACCTCCCACTCCCCTCCGATCCGTCGGGTTCCGGCTCGGAGGGATGAGCCGCCCCGTCCACCGCGTCCGGATCGGACGATGCCGACGTCGCTTCCGTTGCCGGGGGAGGGGTCGGCCTCAGCGCGGTGCGCCCACCAGCTGCGCGACGTGCACGACGAAGGCGCGGCGGCGGTCGCGCGTCTCCTCCCCGCCCCGGGAGGCGAAGGGGGTGAGGTGCCAGATCTCGCAGAGGCCGAGGAGGGCGATGAAGAGGTCGTCGGCGGACCAGCTCGCGTCGACGACGCCGGTGCGCTGCCACTCGAGGACCCGGGCCTCGGGGGCGGGGACCCCGCCGAGCTGCTCGCCGGCCTCCTCCCAGACGCCGGCTCCCTCCAGGCGCGCCCAGGTGAGCAGGCGCAGGAACTCCGGGTGCTCCCACACGTGGTCGAACATGCGGCCCGCGAGGTCGGGGAGATCCGCCGCCTCGGCGAGGAGCGTCTCGTCGAGAGCGCCGAGCGCCTCGACGACGGTCGCGACGAACAGGCCGCGCTTGCCGCCGTAGTAGGCGTAGAGCCGCTCCTTGTTCAGACCCGCCGCCGCGGCCACACGGTCGACCCGGGCGCCCGCGAAGCCGTGGGCGGCGAACTCGACGGAGGCCGCGCGGAGGATCCGCTCGCGCGCGGGCAGCGCCGCATCGGATGTCGGCTCCATGGTTCACCTCCGGGCGCTCGAACGATACACTCTTCTTCGCCCAACCAACTGGTTGGGGTGGTTCGGCCCCGATGACGCGGCTCGGATCCGGACCCGCCGGTCCCGCTCCGCTCCGTGTGAAAGGCCGCCATGCCCTCCCCGTCCGCTCCCTCCTCCGCCCGCCGCTGGTGGGTGCTCGTGATCCTCGCGCTCACGCAGCTCGTCGTCGTGCTCGACGGCACCATCGTCACGATCGCCCTCCCCGCCGCGCAGGCCGATCTCGGCCTCACCGACGTCGAGCGCCAGTGGGTCGTCACCGCCTACGCCCTCGCGTTCGGCGCGCTCCTGCTCCTGGGCGGCCGCATCGCCGACTACACCGGCCGCAAGCGCACCTACCTGATCGGGATGATCGGCTTCGGCGCCGCCTCCGCCTGGGGCGGCCTCGCCACCTCCGGCACCGAGCTGATCGCCGCCCGCGGGCTGCAGGGCGCCTTCGCCGCGCTGCTCGCTCCGGCCGCTCTGGCCCTCCTCACCGTCTCCTTCCCCTCCGGCCGCGAGCGGGGCACGGCCTTCGCCGTCTTCGGAGCGGTCGCCGGAGCGGGCGCCGCCGTCGGCCTCGTGCTGGGCGGGCTGCTCACCGAGTTCGCCGACTGGCGCTGGTGCCTCCTCGTCAACGTCCCCGTCGTCGTGGTCGGCGCGATCGCCGGCCAGCTGCTCGTCACCGAGAGCCGCGCGGAGGGGCGCAACCGCTTCGACGTCGCCGGGACGATCACCGTCGCGCTCGGGCTCGCGAGCGTCGTCTACGGCTTCACCCTCGCCGAGCAGGGCTGGCTCCGCGTCGACACCCTCGGCTTCCTCCTCGTCGGCGTGCTGCTGCTGGCCCTCTTCGTGCGGATCCAGGCCCGCTCGGACCACCCGTCGCTGCCGCTGCGCATCGTCGCCGACCGCGTCCGCGGCGGAGCCTTCCTGGTCCAGGCGATCGTCGGCAGCGTGATGATCGGCTCCACCCTCTACCTGACCCTGCACCTGCAGCTGGTCCTGGGCCTGCCGCCGCTCGAGGCGGGCCTGGCCAATCTGCCGATGACGGTGACGATCATGATCGTCGCGGGAGTCGCCGCCAAGCTGCTGCCGCGCACCGGCCCGCGCGTGCTGATGATCGTCGGCCCGCTGATCGCGGCGGCCGGGCTCCTCTACCTGAGCCGCATCACCCCCGACGGCGGCTACCTCCTCGAGGTGCTGCCCGCGCTGATCCTCCTGGGCGTCGGCATGGCGATGGTCTTCGTGCCGCTGCAGAACCTCGCGCTCACAGGAGTCGCGGCCCACGACGCCGGTGCCGCCGGAGCGACCGCCAACGCCGCCATGCAGATCGGCGGCTCGATCGGGCTGTCGATCTTCACGACCCTCTACGCGGGAGTCGCGGGTGAGCAGCAGTCGCCGGTCGCCTTCGTCGACGGCTACTCCGCGGTCTTCGTCGCGGCCGCGATCGGGCTGGTCGTCGCCTCCGTCGTCGCCGTCGCGATGATCCGGGTGAGGAAGGAGGAGTTCCTCGCCCATGCTCCGAAGGAGGCCGTCGCCCACCTGGGCTGATCCCGGCCTAGGCTCGGAAGCGCTATGCAGCCACTGACCGAGACCGAGATCCGCGAGTCCTTCGTCAACGCCTCCCGCAAGGAGGTCGCCGATCTCGCGCTGCCGAAGGACTTCGACGCGCTGGACTGGTCGGTCATCGACCATCTCGGGTGGCGCGACCGGAGGATGGGCCGCCGCGCCTACGTCGTCGTGCCGCTGGAGGAGCGCCTCGTCGGGGTCCTGCTCACCCAGGCCGACGCCCTGCCGCGCTCGCGGGCGCAGTGCTCGTGGTGCCGCGACGTGCAGCTCCCGAACGACGTCGTCTTCTTCGGGGCGCGGAAGGCCGGAGCGGCCGGGCGGGCGGGGGACTCGCTCGGCACGCTCGTCTGCTCCCGCTTCGAGTGCTCGGTGAACGTGCGGCGGCGCCCGTCGGTGGCCTACATCGGGTTCGACCTCGAGGCGGCGCGAGCGCAGCGGATCGCGACTCTGCGGGCGCGCACCGAGGGCTTCGCGCGCGAGGTGCTCGGCGAGGCGTGACCGCGCTCAGCGGCGCGTGGACGCGCGCACGTGCATCCGCTCGCCCTGGCGGCCGAAGAGGCTGAGGAACTCGACCTGCTGCTCGTCGGCGCGGCCGAACCAGTGCGGCACCCGGGTGTCGAACTCGGCGGCCTCGCCGGCCGGCAGCACCAGATCGTGCTCGCCGAGCCGCAGGCGGAGCCGCCCGCTCAGCACGTAGAGCCACTCGAAGCCCTCGTGCGCGCGTTGCTCCGCCGGCTCCGTCACCGGCCCGGCCGGGAGCGTGTGCTTGAACGCCTGGAGCGCACCCGCGTCGCGGCTGAGCGGCTGGATGAGCATGCCGTTCCGGCGCACCGGCCGGCCGTGCACGCGGGGATCCTCCGGCGCGGCGCCGACGAGCTCGTCGAGCGGCACCCCGAGGGCGCGGGCGATCGGGAGGAGCAGCTCCAGCGTCGCGCGACGGCCTCCGCTCTCGAGGCGCGAGAGGGTGCTCGCCGAGATGCCGGTCTCGGCCGCGAGGGACGCGAGCGTGCGGTCGCGGCGGGTGCGCAGGCGCCGGAGCCGTGGCCCGACGGCGGCGACGATCTCGTCGTCGGACGGGGCGGGCGGGGTCTCGGGCACGACGCCATCCTGGCACGTGCGGTCGCGCCGCATGCCGGAACGGCACGGATCCTCGCGGCCCGCCCCGGGGCGGCGGACCATCGACCCATGACCTCCACCGACGCCCCCACCGGCCCGTCCGTCCCCGCCCCCGCCGACGTCCTGATCCTCGGCGCCTCCTTCGCCGGCCTCGCCGCTGCCACCGCCCTCGGCCGCAGTCTCCGCGACGTCCTCGTCGTCGACGGCGGACCTCCGCGCAACGCACCCTCGCCCGGTGCCCACAACGTGCTGACCCGCGACGGCGTCCCGCCCACGGAGCTGGTGCGCCTGGCGCGCGCCGAGGCCGAGGGCTACGGTGCCCGGGTGGTCGAGGGCGAGGCGGTCCGCGCCTCCGCGGGTGCCGAGGGCGTGACCGCGACCCTCGCCGACGGCACGGTCCTCCGCGCGCGCCGCCTCCTGCTCGCGACCGGCGTCCGCGACCTGCTGCCGGAGATCCCCGGGCTCGGCGCCCGCTGGGGACGGGACGTCCTGCACTGCCCCTACTGCCACGGCTTCGAGGTGCGCGGCCGGCGGATCGGCGTGCTCGGCAGCTCGTTCGCCGGGCACCAGGCGCAGATGTTCCGGCAGCTCAGCGACCGGACGTCGATCCTGCTCCACGGCGCACCCGTGCCCGCCGGCGACGAGGCGGCGGCGCTTGCCGCCCGCGGGATCGCACTCGTGCCGGGCCGCGTCGAGAAGGTCCTCGTCGAGGACGACCGCCTGGTCGGCGTGGTGATCGACGGTCGGCGGCACGAGCTCGACGCGCTCGTCGTCGGCCCGCGGGTCGAGGGGCGGCTCCCCGAGGGGCTCGGCCTCGAGCTCGCCGACCACCCGTCGGGAGTCGCGCGGCACCTCGCCGTCGATCCGATGGGCCGGGCCGGCGTCGCCGGGGTCTTCGCCGCGGGCTCGCTGGTCGAGCCGATGGCGCAGGTCGTCGCCTCGTCCGCCGACGGGCTGCGCGTGGGCGCGGCGATCAACCACGACCTGATCGAGGACGAGATCGCCGCCGCACTGCGGGCCGCCTGACGCGCGCTCAGCGGCGGCGGTACTCCAGCTCCGGGCGGCCGGGGGAGCCGTAGCGGGGCGCGCGGTCCGCCACTCCGGAGTCGGCGAGATGCTCGAGGTAGCGGCGGGCCGTCACCCGCGAGATGTCGAGGCGGGTGGCGAGCTCGGCCGCCGAGAGGCCGACGGGGCCCAGCAGTGCGGTGACGGCCTCGAGGGTCTGGGCCGAGAGCCCCTTGGCCAGACCCGGGGCGTTGGAGGTGCGGAGCGCCGCGAAGGCCCCGTCCACCTCGTGCTGGCTGGCGACGTCGGCGCCGTGCATCCGCTCGCGGTACGACCGGTAGCTGGCGAGCTTGGCGGCGAACGCGCTGAAGACGAACGGCTTGATCAGGTACTGCACGATGCCGGCGGCGACGGAGGCGCGCACGTTCGCGGCGTCGCGGACAGCGGTGATCGCGATGACGTCGACGTCCAGGCCCGCCGCCCGGACGGCCCGGCAGAGGTCGAGGCCGCCCATGTCCGGCAGGTTCATGTCGAGCAGGATCAGCGCGATGCCCGGGTCCGCGCGCAGCGCCCGGATCGCCTCCGCGCCGCTGCCGGCGACCGCGGCCACCTCGAAGCCGTCGACCCGCCGGACGTAGTCGGCGTGGGCGCTCGCGGTCAGAGGCTCGTCCTCGACGACGAGCACCCGGATCACGACGCCACCCGCGCGGGCAGCGGCAGCTGCACCGTGAACACCGCGCCGACGTGGCGCGAGACCTCGATCGAGCCGCCGAGCCGCTCCACCACCTGCTGCACCAGCGCCAGGCCGATGCCGCGGCCGAAGCCGTCCGACTCCTTCGTCGAGTAGCCGCGCGCGAAGACGTCGGCGGCGCTCGCGACTCCGGGGCCGCTGTCCGACACCTGCACCACCAGCTCGCCCTCCGCGAGGCCGAGGTAGACCTCCACCCACGGCTCGCGGTCCGGAGCGGAGGAGGCGGCCGCGTCGAGGGCGTTGTCGATCAGATTGCCCAGCACCGTCACGAGGTCCCCGGGCTCCTGCCCCTGCGTGCCGGGCTCGAGGTGCGTCTCGAAGTGCAGCTCGACGCCGCGCTCGCGGGCCTGCGCGGCCTTGCCCAGCAGCAGGGCGGCGATCACCGGCTCCTGCACGGAGCCGAGGACCCGGTCGGCCAGGCGCTGGCTGAGGTTCAGCTCGCCGGCGGCGAACGCGAGCGCCTCGTCGGGGCGGCCGAGCTCGATCAGCGACGCGATGGTGTGCAGGCGGTTCGAGAACTCGTGGGTCTGCGAGCGCAGCGCGTCCGAGAGGGTGCGCAGCGACTCCAGCTCGCCGCTCACCCGCTGCAGCTCGGTGCGGTCACGGAGCGTGACGACCGTGCCCAAGGGGCGGGCGCCGGGGGAGGCGGCGGGCCGCTCGTTCACCACGAGGATCCGCTCGCGGGCCACGACCAGGCGGTCCGAGACGGGCTCGTCGTCCTGCAGCAGCTCGCGCAGGGCGACGGGGAGGTCGAGCTCGGCGACCGGCACCGGCGTCCGCACGCCCTCGAGCCCGAGCAGCTCCAGCGCGTGGTCGTTGGCGAGCACCAGTCGGCCGCGGTCGTCGACCAGCAGCAGCCCCTCCCGCACCGAGTGCAGGACGGACTCGTAGTAGGCGAAGACCTGGCTCATCTGCTCCGGGCCCCGCCCGCCCGTGACCCGCCGCAGGTAGCGGGCGAGGAGCCACGAGCCGAGTGCGCCGAGCGCGACCGCACCGAGCGCGCCCCACGCGACGACCTGCACGCGGGCGGCGAAGGAGGCGTCCACGGCCGAGAGCGTGACGCCCGCCGACACGAGCGCGACGACCGCGCCGTCGGCGTCCTCGATCGGTGCGACGGCGCGGACGGAGGGCCCGAGCGTGCCGGCGTACGTCTCGGTGAAGGTCCGCCCCTCCAGCGCGGGCTCGATCGTGCCCTGGAACGGCAGGCCGATCCGGTCGCGGTCGCGGTGGGTGTACCGGGTGCGGTCGGGGGCCATGATCGTGAGGAAGTCGACGCCGGTGTCCCGCATGACCTCCTCGGCGTACGGCTGCAGGCTCGCGGAGGGGTCCGCGCCGGCCGTCGACTCGAGGACGAACGGATTGTCGGCCACCGTCCGCGCCACGACGAGGCTCCGCTGGGCGGCCTCGTCGCCCGCCCGGCTCCGCGCGTCGAGGGCCAGCACCGCGACGGCCGCTGCGGCGATCAGCAGGATGCTCAGCAGCTGCACGGCGAACAGGCGCGCGGCGATGCTGCCGCGCGGTCCGCGTGCGCTCGGCGTCCTGACCATGCCACTCCCTCGTGAGCGAGCGCTCGGGGCGCCCCGCCGTGAACAGTATGAACGCAACCGTGCCGGGCTCCGGAGGCGGGGCCACCATCGTCCTACCCCCTCACCTCGACGAAGAGAAGGACACCCCCATGGCGAAGACGCCTCAGACGCCGTCCGACCGGCTGATCCCCGCGGTCACCCCTCCGAAGATCCGGCGGCGCATCGACCGGAACCACTGGCTCTACATCGCCGTCATCATCGCCGTGGTCGCCGGCGTCGTGGTCGGACTCGTCGCTCCCGCCTTCGCGGCGACGCTCGAGCCCGTCGGCAAGGCCTTCGTCGGACTGATCAAGATGATGATCGCGCCGATCATCTTCTGCACCATCGTCATCGGCATCGGCTCCATCGCGAAGGCCGCCACGGTCGGCAAGGTCGGCGGACTCGCGCTGGGCTACTTCATCGTGATGTCGACCTTCGCCCTGGCGATCGGCCTCGTCGTCGGCAACATCCTGCACCCGGGCGAGGGCCTCGACATCTCGAGCGCCACCTACGACACCAGCGACCTCAAGGCCGAGAGCACCAGCGACTTCGTCCTCGGGATCATCCCCGTCTCGCTGTTCTCCTCGCTCGTGGACGGCAGCATCCTGCAGACCCTCTTCGTCGCGCTGCTCGTCGGCTTCGCGCTGCAGAAGATGGGCGCCAAGGGCCAGCCGATCCTCGGAGCGATCAAGCAGCTCCAGGTCCTGGTCTTCCGCATCCTCTCGATGGTGCTCTGGGTCGCCCCGATCGGCGCGTTCGGCGCCATCGCCGCGGTCGTCGGCAAGACCGGCTGGGGAGCGGTCGTCGCTCTCGCCACCCTGATGATCGGCTTCTACATCACCTGCGCGATCTTCGTGGTCGTCGTCCTCGGCCTGCTGCTGCGCCTGGTGACCGGCGTCAGCATCTTCTCGCTGATGAAGTACCTGGCCCGCGAGTACCTGCTGATCGTCGGCACCTCCTCCTCGGAGGCGGCGCTGCCCCGCCTGATCGCGAAGATGGAGCACCTCGGCGTCTCCAAGCCCGTCGTCGGCATCACCGTGCCCACCGGCTACTCCTTCAACCTCGACGGCACGGCGATCTACCTCACGATGGCGTCGCTGTTCATCGCCTCGGCCACCGGAGCGCCGATGTCGATCCCGGAGCAGATCGGCCTCCTCCTCTTCATGATGATCGCCTCGAAGGGCGCCGCGGGCGTCACCGGAGCGGGCCTGGCCACGCTGGCCGGCGGCCTCCAGTCCTTCCGCCCCGACCTGGTCAACGGCGTCGGCGTGATCGTCGGCATCGACCGCTTCATGTCCGAGGCCCGCGCGGTCACCAACTTCACCGGCAACGCGGTCGCCACCCTGCTCGTGGGCACCTGGACCAAGCAGATCGACATGGTGCAGGTCCGCGAGGTCCTCGGCGGACGCTCGCCGTTCGACGAGACCACGCTCGGAGCGGACGAGCACGAGGCCCCCGCGTCGGGCACCTCGATCACCGAGGGGATCGCCTCGATCCAGGACTCCGACGAGGCGTCGCGGATGCGTGCGGAGATCGCGGCCAAGCGCTAGCCGATCCGATCGCGACGGCCCCGCCTCCCGGAACCGGTCCGGGAGGCGGGGCCTCCGTCGTACGCGGGTCAGTGCCTCCGCACCCCGAGCAGAGGCAGGGTCACCGAGCAGAGCGGCCCGATCAGCACCGCGAAGAGGAGGGTGCCGAGGCCGGCGTCGCCGCCGAGGGCCCAGCCGATGAGCAGCACCGTGAGCTCGACGCCCGAGCGCGCCACCCAGATCGGCAGGCCCGTGCGGGTGTGCAGGCCCAGCATCAGTCCGTCGCGGGGCCCCGGACCGAGGTGGGCGCCGATGTAGATCCCGCTCGCGACCGCCAGAAGCACGAGGCCTCCGGCGAAGAGCAGGCCGCGGGCCCACCACTCGTCCGGCGTCGCCAGCACGCGCAGCCCGACATCGATCATCGTGCCGACCACGAGCACGTTCAGCACGGTGCCGAGACCGGGCCGCTGTCGGAGGGGGATCCACAGCAGCAGGACGAGCAGGCCGATCACGTTCGTGAGCAGTCCGATCCCGCGCCCGGTCTGGTGCGCGACCCCCTGGGCGAAGACGGTCCACGGGTCCACGCCGATCGCCGCGCGGATCATCATCGCGTCGGCGAATCCGTAGAGGATCAGGCCCACCAGCAGGCGCGGCACGGGTCGGAGGCGCCACTGGCCCGCCGGGGGAGCGGCGGCGGCAACGGGAGCGGTGAGCGTCATGGACTCATCACAGCGCGACATTGGCCTTCTTCGCGCGGTCCAATCCGGCTACCTTGGACGCATGGCTGATGTCCACTTCGGCGCGCGCGCCCTGCAGACCCTCCTCGGCGACTGGCGCGAGCAGCGCGGCACCCGGCCCGCCTACCTCGCGCTGGCCGACCGGATCCGCCTCCTCGGGATCGACGGCCGCATCCCCGCGGGCAGCCGCCTGCCCGCCGAGCGCGAGCTCTCGGCCCGCCTCGGCGTCAGCCGCACGACCGTGGCCGCCGCGTACCGCGAGCTGCGCGACAGCGGCTACCTCGTCAGCGTGCGCGGCTCCGGCAGCGTCACCCGCCTGCCGGGAGCGGCCGTGCACGCGGTGCCCTCGCTCGCGCCGGACTTCCTCGACTTCACCAGGGCGGCCCTGCCCGCCGTCCCCGAGCTGGCCGAGGCGTACACCCGCGCGGCGCAGGCGGCCCCCGAGCACTTCGACTCCGGCTCCTACGACACCGTCGGCCTGCCGGTGCTGCGCCGCGCGATCGCCGAGCGCTACACCGCGCGGGGTCTGCGCACCGAGCCCGGCCAGATCATGGTGACCATCGGCGCGCAGCACGCGATCGCGCTCGTCGCCCGCACCCTGCTCGCGCGGGGTGACCGGGCGCTGATCGAGGCCCCGACCTACCCGCACGCCTACGAGGCCCTCCGGCTGGCCGGCGCGCGGCTCGTGCCGGTGAACGTCGACGGGGCGGACGGCTGGGACGGAGAGGGCCTGATCGCCGCGCTGCGCGGCACGAGCCCGAGCCTGGCCTACCTGATGCCCGACTTCCACAACCCGACCGGCCGCTCCATGGCCCCCGAGCTGCGGGAGCGGGCGATCGCCGCCGCGGCCCGGCAGGGGACCCTGATCATCGCCGACGAGACGACGGCCGAGCTCGACATCGACCGGCGGATGACGCCGCTGCCGTTCGCCGCCTACGGGCCCGAGGGGACGGTGCTCTCGATCGGCTCCGTCGGCAAGACGCTGTGGGGCGGCATCCGGATCGGCTGGATCCGCGCCGAGCGGGCGGTGATCCGCAAGCTGGCGCTGGCGCGCTCGGCGAGCGACCTCGGCACGCCGATCCTGGAGCAGCTCCTGGTCGCGGACATGCTCGGCCGTATGGACGGCGTGCTGGAGCTGCGGCGCTCGCAGCTGCGCGCCGGCCGCGACCACCTCGAGGCGGCCCTGGCGCGCGCGATCCCGGAGTGGAGCGTGCCGCGGGTCTCGGGCGGCCTCTCCACCTGGGTGGGCCTGGGCCGGCCGGCGAGCTCGCAGCTCGCGCTCGCCGCCCGGACGGCGGGCCTGCTGATCACCGCGGGCCCGCGCTTCGGGATCGACGGCGCCTTCGAGCGCTTCCTCCGCATCCCGATCGGCTACTCGCCCGAGGCGACCGACCGGGCCGTGGAGGCGCTCGCGACGGCGTGGGCGCAGGTCGCCCGGCACCCGACGGCCGACCCGGGGTACCTCGCCGACGTGGTCTGAGGTGGAGCGCCCGCCGAGCGTGTGAGATCGTTCTCTCATGAGCGACGGGTACGGCTACCTGCTGGTCCACTTCGTGGAGGACCGGACCGGCCACAGCGAGAAGATCTTCCTCTCGCTCAGCCGGGGCGACGATCCGCTGCGCTGGCGAGCGCTCGGGCCGGTGCTGGAGTGGACCGGCGGCACGGGCGGCGTCCGCGACCCCCACATCGTCCGCGGGCCGCGGGGCTTCCACCTCGTCGCCACCGACCTCCGCGTCTGGCGGCCCGAGGGCCCGGACTGGGACCTCTACCGGCACCGGGGGAGCCGCGACCTCGTGGTCTGGGACTCCCCGGACCTCCTCGAGTGGTCCGAGCCGCGCGCGGTCGCCGTCGCTCCCGAGGGCGCGGGCATGGCCTGGGCGCCGGAGTCGGTCTACGACCCGGTCTCGGGCGACTTCCTCGTGCACTGGTCCTCCGGCCTGGCCGAGGACGGCGACCCCGCCACCGGCGAGACGGGCGACAGCCGCATCCTGATGTCCCGCACGCGCGACTTCCGCACGTTCACCGAGCCCGAGACCTACCTGCGGCTGCCCGGCGGAGTGATCGACATGACGCTGCTGATCGAGGGCACGGCCGTCCACCGCTTCGCCAAGCAGCACGACGAGGCCCCCGACACGATGCAGGTGTTCCAGCAGGTCGGCTCCTCTCTCCTCGCGGACGACTTCACCACCGTCGCCCGGGGGATCGGGCAGGAGCTCGGCCCGAGCATCGAGGGGCCGCTGGTCTTCCGGCACCACCGCGAGGAGCGCTGGTCGCTCTGGGTCGACCAGTACGCCCTCCGCCCCTACGGCTACCGCGCCTACACGAGCACCGTCCCGGCCTCGGGCCGCTGGGAGCTCGCGGAGGAGTTCGACCTGCCCGAGGACACCAAGCACGGAGCGGTCCTCCCGCTCACCCGATCCGAGTACACGGCGCTCGACGAGCGCCACCCCGCCTGAGAGGCCCCGCATGACCGACTTCAGCCCCCGTCTCGCCGACGCCCTCGTCACCGTCCTCGGTGCCGACGGCGCTCCGCTCGCCCACGCCGACGTGACGGTCGAGCAGCGCCGCCACGCCTTCGGCTTCGGCTGCACCCCTCCGAGCACCGACCCCGCGCGCGCCGAGGAGCGCCGGCTCTGGCTCGACCTGTTCGACACGGCGACGCTCCCCGTCTACTGGGGCCGCTTCGAGCCGGAGCGCGGCCGCACCGCGACGGAGGAGGTGCTCGCCGAGGCGCGCGCGCTCGCCGCGGACGGCGTCCGGCTGAAGGGGCACCCGCTGGTCTGGCACTACGTGAAGCCGGAGTGGCTCGACGCGCTGTCGCTGGACGAGGCCGAGCAGCTCCTCCGCGCGCGCATCCGCCGGGAGGTGGGCGCCTTCGCCGGGCTGATCGACACCTGGGACGCGATCAACGAGGTCGTCATCATGCCGCGCTTCGCGAACGAGCCGGACGGCGTGACGAACGCCGTCACCCGCCTCGCCCGCGAGAAGGGACGCGTCGGCATGGTCGAGCTGGCCTTCTCGGAGGCGCGCAGCCTCGGCACCGGACCGGTGCTCGTGCTGAACGACTTCGACCTCGGGCCCGAGTACGAGCGGCTGATCGAGGACGTGCTCGAGGCCGGGATCCGGCCCGATGCGATCGGCCTGCAGTCGCACATGCACCAGGGGTTCCGCGGGAAGGAGCAGATCGCGGCGATCTGCGACAGGTTCGCGCGCTTCGGTCTGCCGCTGCACTGGACCGAGACCACCCTCGTCTCGGGCGAGCTGATGCCCGCCGAGATCGAGGACCTCAACGACCACGTGGTCGAGGACTGGCCGACCACTCCGGAGGGGGAGGCACGGCAGGCGGACGAGATGGTGCGGCACTACGAGACGCTGGTCGCGCATCCGGCGGTCGAGGCGATCACCTACTGGGGCTTCGACGACGCCGGAGCCTGGCTCGGAGCGCCGGGCGGGTTCCTCCGCCGCGACGGGAGCCCGAAGCCGGCCTACGAGGCGCTGCGCTCGCGGATCCGCGGGGACTGGTGGCTCGAGCCGACGGTGCTCCGGACGGACGCCGAGGGGCGCGTCGGAGTCCGGGCCTTCGCCGGGGACTTCGCGCTCTCGAGCGCGGGGGCGGGCGCTGCAGTGAGCCTCACTGTCGGGTCGTCGACGGCGGAGGTCCGCCTGGGCTGAGGGCGTCCGGGCCGGCCGGTGGCGCGGGTCGCCCCGTCGCGCGCCCCGGAACGCCGCGTCCCTCCCAACACTCAGTCGGCTGATGGAAGACTCGGAGGGTGCATCTCCTCGCGGTCCTCAGCATGAAGAACCGGGCGCTCATCGCGCTCGTCACCGTCGTCATCGCCGTCTTCGGCGGAGTCGCCTTGACCGGGCTCAAGCAGGAGCTCGCGCCGTCGATCTCCTTCCCGCAGCTCGCCGTCGTCACGTCCTACCCGGGCGCCGCTCCGGAGGTGGTCAACGACGACGTCTCGACGCCGATCGAGACCGCCATCCAGGGGGTGCCGGGGCTCGAGACGACCAGCGCGACGTCCTCCACGGACTCCTCCCTCATCTCGGCGTCCTTCACCTACGGCACCGACCTCGCCACCGCCGAGCAGAAGATCCTGCAGGCGATCAACCGGATCAAGAGCACGCTCCCGGACGGCGTCGACCCGCAGGTGGTCACCGGCTCCCTCGACGACCTGCCGGTGCTGCAGCTCGCCGTGTCGAGCGACGGCGACGCGGACGCGCTGGCCGAGCGCCTGCGCACCACGGTCATCCCGGACCTGGAGAAGGTCGAGGGCGTGCGCGAGGCGGCGCTCGTCGGCGAGACCGCCCAGCGCGTCACGATCACCCCGGACGACGCGGCGCTCGCCGCGGCCGGCCTCTCGACCGGCGACATCCGCTCCGCCCTGCAGCAGAACGGCGTGCTCGTCGCGGGCGGACAGATCACCCAGGACGGCTCGACCTTCTCGGTGCAGTCGGGCGTCAAGCTCGACTCGACCGACGCGATCGCGGCGCTGCCGCTGCTGCCGTCCGCAGGTGCCTCCGCGGGTGCGGGCGGCGCCGGTGCGTCAGCGGGCGCGGGTGCCTCCGCGGGCTCCGGCGCTTCGGTCGGCGGCTCCGACGTCGGAGCGGCGGCGGGAGGCGCGGCCGTGACCGCGGAGCCGACGGTCACCACCCTCGGCTCCGTCGCGACCGTCGCCGTCACCGACGCCCCCGTCACCTCGATCTCGCGCGTCAACGGCCAGCCCGCCCTGACCCTCTCGATCACCAAGCTCCCCGCGGCGAACACCGTCGACGTGTCGACCGGCGTGGCCGCGCTGCTCCCGGACCTCGAGGAGTCGATCGGCGACAACGCCGCCTTCACCCCGGTCTTCGACCAGGCGCCCTACATCCAGGAGTCGATCGCGTCGCTCGCGCAGGAGGGGGCGCTCGGCCTCGTCTTCGCCGTGCTGGTGATCCTGCTGTTCCTGCTGTCGGTGCGCTCGACCCTGGTCACGGCCATCTCGATCCCGACCTCGGTGCTGATCACCTTCATCGGCCTGCAGACGGCCGGCTACACCCTCAACATCCTGACCCTCGGCGCGCTCACCATCGCGATCGGCCGTGTGGTCGACGACTCCATCGTCGTGATCGAGAACATCAAGCGGCACCTCGACGCGGGCGAGGACCGGGCCCGGACCATCGCGGTCGCCGTCCGCGAGGTCGCCGGCGCGATCACCGCCTCCACGATCACCACGGTCGCGGTGTTCCTGCCGATCTCGTTCGTCGGCGGCACCACGGGCGAGCTGTTCCGGCCCTTCGCGCTGACCGTGTCGATCGCCCTGCTCGCCTCCCTCGTGGTGGCGCTGACGATCGTGCCGGTGCTGGCCTACTGGTTCCTCCGCCCCTCGAAGCGGCCGGCGGTGCGCCAGGCCGCGCAGGCGGCGCTCGCGGAGGAGCGCGCGGCGGCCGGAGGGGCACCCGCCTCGGGGGTCCCGGCCGACACCGCCGCGCCGGTCGAGGAGGCCCCGCACCACGGCGCCCACGCCGCTCCCCGGCGGGCGCGCGGGCTGCAGTCGGTGTACGGCCCGATCATCCACTGGACGCTGAAGCACTCGGTCGTCACCGTCCTCCTCGCGCTGCTCGTGCTCGTCGGGACCGGTGCGCTGTACCCGCTGATGAAGACGAACTTCCTCGGCTCCAGCGGGCAGGACACCTTCACCGTCACCCAGACGGTCCCCGTCGGCCAGAGCCTCGACGCGCAGGACGCGACGGCGCAGCAGGCGAGCACGGCGATCCTCGGCGTCGACGGCGTCGAGACCGTCCAGCTCACCGTCGGCTCCTCCGGCGGCCTGCAGAGCGCGTTCGGCGGGGGAGGCGGCGGCGGCACCTCGATCCGCTACTCCGTCACCACCGACGAGTCGGCCGACCAGGAGGCCGTGCAGGCGGACGTCCGCGACGCGCTGTCGGGCGTCGCCTCGGCCGAGGACATCAGCGTCGCCGCCTCCTCCGGCTTCGGCGCCTCCTCGGACATCGAGGTCGACCTCTCGACCGCCTCGCAGAGCGACCTCCAGAGCGCGAGCGACCAGCTCCTCGAGGCCCTGCGCGGGACCGACGGGATCAGCCAGGCCGAGAGCAACCTCTCCTCCTCGCTGCCCTACATCGCGGTGCGGGTCGACCGCGACGCCGCGGCTCGGGCGGGTCTCAGCGAGGTCGCCGTGGGCACGATCGTCAGCCAGGCGCTCCAGCCCAGCCAGGTCGGCAGCGTCGTGATCGACGATCGCACCCTCTCGATCTACCTGGCCGACGGGCAGCCGCCGGCCACCGTGGACGAACTGCGGAACCTCGAGGTGCCGACCCTCACCGGCGCCGTCGCGCTCTCCACCCTTGCGGCGGTCGAGCAGACGGACGGTCCGGCGAGCATCACCACCGAGCGCGGGCAGCGCACCGCGACCATCACCGTCACCCCCGAGGGCGACGACCTCGCCTCGGCCAACGTCGCCGTGCAGAACGCGATCGACGCGACGGCGCTTCCGGCCGGTGTCGACGCCTCCCTCGGCGGAGTGACCGCCGACCAGGCCGACGCGTTCTCGCAGCTGGGCATCGCGCTGCTGGTCGCGATCCTGATCGTCTACGTCGTGATGGTGGCGACGTTCCGCTCGCTCCTGCAGCCGCTGCTCCTGCTCGTGTCGGTGCCGTTCGCGGCGACCGGCGCGATCCTCCTGCAGGTGATCACCGGCGTGCCGCTGGGCGTGCCGTCCCTGATCGGCGTGCTGATGCTGATCGGCATCGTCGTCACGAACGCGATCGTGCTCGTGGACCTGGTGAACCAGTACCGCGACCGCGGGATGCCGGTGCGGGAGGCGTTGCTGCACGGCACCGAGCGGCGGCTCCGGCCCATCCTGATGACCGCGCTCGCGACGATCTTCGCTCTGCTGCCGATGGCGCTGGGGATCACGGGCCACGGCGGCTTCATCTCGCAGCCGCTGGCGATCGTCGTGATCGGCGGCCTGGTGTCCTCGACGGTGCTGACCCTCGTGGTCCTGCCCGTCGTCTACAACCTGGTCGAGGGGTATCGTGAGCGGCGGCGTGCCGCCCGCGCCGGGAAGGCGCCGGCATGACGGACATCAGGGATGCGGCCGAGACGGTCGGCTCGCGCTGGCGCAGCGGCCCGGAGCGCGCCACCGCGGTCCTCGACGAGATCGGTCCGGAGCGCTTCGTCGCCCGCGACTTCCGCCCGGGCACGCTCCGGCACCTCGTGCTGATCCGCTTCCGCCCGACAGCGCTGGTCGCCGAGGCGGACGAGGTCACCCGCCGCTTCCTCGCCCTGGCCGACGAGTGCGTCCGCGACGGACGGCCCTACATCGAGTCCATCGAGACCGGGCCGCAGCTGAGCATCGAGGGGGCGGGCGAGGGCTTCGACCGCGCGTTCCTGCTGACCTTCTCCTCCGAGGGCGACCTGCACTACTACCTGGGCCGGCCGGCCGTCGAGGACCCCGCGCACTGGGATCCGGCGCACGACGCGTTCAAGGAGTTCGTCGGGCCATTCGTCGACACGGCCGGCATCGTCGCGTTCGACTTCCGACCCGAAGAGCACTGATGGCGACTCCCGACTTCGTGCTGCGGCTGCGCGAGCGGATCGGGACCGAGCTGCTCTGGCTCACCGGCGTGACCGCGGTGATCCTCCGCGAGGAGCCGGCGCTCGAGGTCCTGCTCGTCCGGCGCGCCGACACCGGCGCCTGGACGGCCGTGACCGGGATCATCGACCCGGGCGAGACCGTCGCCGGCACCGCCCGCCGCGAGGCACAGGAGGAGGCGGGCATCGAGATCGAGGTCGAGCGCCTCGTGCAGGTGCACACCCTCCCGCCGATGCAGTACCCCAACGGGGACCGCTCGCAGTACCTCGACCACGTGGTGCGCTGCCGCTGGATCTCGGGGGAGGCCTACGTCGCGGACGACGAGTCGACCGAGGTCGGCTGGTTCGCGCCCGACGCGCTGCCGCCGATGTCGGACGAGCACCGCGCCCGGATCCAGCGGGCACTGTCGGACGAGCCGGGCTGCTCGATCGACTGACGGCGGGGGTGCGCGCCGGACGAGGCGGGCCCGCCTCTCGGGAGCGGCACAGGCCTCGGAGCGGGCGCTGCTCAGACCGGACGCGCGAAGCAGAGCACCGCGTCGTCGCCGACGTGGGCTCCGAAGGCGTCGATCGCCGTGAAGCCGAGCGCCCCGGCCGCCGGGGCGAGCTCCGGAGCGGCGGCCAGGCGCAGCGTGCGGATCCGCTGCACCCGCGCCCACGACTCCACCGCCGCGACGAGCCGTCGGGCGACTCCCGTGCGCCGGTGGACGGACGCGACCACGAGCTCCAGCACCTCGGCGAAGTCGTCCGGGCCGGGAGCGAGCACCAGCACGCCGGCCGCCGCCCCGTCGATCCGGGCGATCAGGACGCGGGCGTGCGGGGGTGGGACCGCGGCGAGGAGGCCCTCCGCTGCGGCTGCGTCCTCGAGGCGGACGACGACTCCGCTCACGAGCCCAGGTGGGCGCGGAGGAACTCGACGACCCGAGCACGCAGAGCGTCGTCGAGCAGCGCGATCGAGTGCAGCGAGCCGGGGAGGACGAGGAGGTCGACGCTCGACCCCGCTCCGCGCAGCGCCTCGGCGAAGCGGGTCGACTGGCTGAGCGCGACCCGTTCGTGCGCCGCGTGCGCGATGAGGAACGGCGGCTCGGAGCCGTCCACCTGCGCGAGGGGCGAGGCGGCGGTCGCGGAGGGGCAGGAGGCCAGGTCCGCGCAGTCGAGGTAGCTGCGCACGGCGGCCGCGACTCCGACCACCGGGTCGTCGTCGGCGAGGCCGGCGGCGCTGAGATCGGAGGGGCCGCTCAGGTCGACCACGGCGGCCAGGTGCGACGAGGTTGCCGGCAGCGTGCCGAGCAGAGAGGCGAGGTTGCCGCCGGCCGAGCCGCCGAAGGCCGCCACCCGCTCCGGATCGATGCCGAAGCGCGCGGTCTGCTCCGGCTCGAGCAGCCAGTCGAGGGCGGCCGTCACATCGTCGAGCTGCGCGGGGAACACGGCGGCGGGCGCGAGGCGGTAGTCGACCGAGACGGCGACGAACCCCTCCGATCCGAGCCACTGGCAGATCGGACGCCAGTTCGCGTCGGCCTTGCCTCCACGGGCCCAGCTGCCGCCGTGCACGACGAGGACGGCGGGCCGCGGCTCCGCCGACGGGGCAGGGGAGGAGCAGACGTCGGCGCTCTGCCCAGTGCTCGCGTCGTAGACGACGTCGGCCGTCACGCTCACGCCGGACCAGTCGGGTGCGGGTGCCGCTCCGAGCGCCTGCGCCACCGGCTCCGAGACGGGAGTGGTGCTCGCGCAGCCCGAGAGGAGCAGTGCGAGGGCGGCCAGGACCGCGGCGACGCGTCGCGGGGATCGGGTGGGCTCGCGCATGAGTGCGATCAGCGTACGGGGTGCCCGGCGCCCCGGATGCGGCACCCCGGCGATCAGGGGGTGCCGGGCTCGCGCTGCAGCCGGACCAGGACGACCCCCGCGAGGATCAGCGCGCCGCCGCCGAACTGGATCGGCGCGGGCAGCTCGCCGAGGATCAGCCATGCGGCCGCGATCGAGAACAGCACCTCCGTCAGCCCGACGAAGGAGGCGATCCGCGTGCCGAGGCGGCGGCCGCCCTCGATCCCGAGCAGATACGCCAGCACGGTCGACATGCCGAGGATCACGCCCGCGGGGAGGAGCCAGCTGACCTCCGCTCCGACGAACACCACCTCTCCGAACGTCGCGCGCAGCGGTGTGACGCCGAGCGCCCCGAGTGCCAGCAGGATCGCGGCGCCGACCGTCATCGCCCCCGCCGTGAGCGCGATCGGCGGCAGCTCCGGATCCACCCGGCCGGCGATGACGTAGTAGACGCACAGGCCGAGCGAGGCGGTCAGCGCCCAGGCGATGCCGACCAGCTCGGGGGTCGACTCGCCGGACAGGTCGAGCACGAGCACCAGGCCGCCGAGCGCGAGCGCGGAGCCGGCGAGGGTGAAGCGGCCGGGGTGCCGGCGCGTGCGCGCCCAGGCGAAGAGGACGAGGAACACCGGCGCGAGGTACTCGATCAGCAGGGCGACGCCGACCGACATGTGCTCGATCGCGCTGTAGAAGCAGAGCTGCGCGGCGATCACGGCGAAGACTCCGTAGAGGGCGATCGTGCCGAGGTTGCGGCGGAGCACGGGCCAGCGGCCGCGGAGGGACAGGACCGCCGGGATCGCGAGGATCAGGGCGGCGCCGCCCGCGCGCCAGAGGACCGCGGACGCCGGCGTCCAGCCCGCCTCGAGGAGCGGCTTCACGAACGGCCCGCCCAGACCGAACGCCGCCGACGCGGCCAGCGCCGCGACGAGGCCCGAGCCGAGGCGCCGTGCAGGCGCGGGCGCGCTCGCGGCGGGGAGGGTGACGGCGGCGGTGCTCTCGGCGGTCATGGTCGGCTCCTTCAGGAGTCAAAAGGATTACACTCGTGACAGCGAGCTGATCGCACACTACTGAGCCGCACTGTCAGGAGTCAACATGGTGTTCGCCTATGACGTCGAGGCGTCACTGACCTCCACCGCCACCCTCGTCAACACGCTCCCCGAGCTGTCGCCGTCCGGCGAGGACGAGATGGCGACGATCGAGCAGCTGGACGACTTCCTCCTCGAGAACCGGTACACGGGCAGCCGCGACGGATCGGCCGAGGAGCTGGAGGCCGTGCAGTCGATCCGCTCCTCCCTCCGCACCCTCTGGCTCACGCGGGCCGAGGAGGACCTCGTCCCCGTCGTCAACGGGATGCTCGACTCCGGCCGCGCGCTCCCGCAGCTGGTCCGGCACGGACCCTACGGCTGGCACCTCCACGCGACGCGCGACGAGAGCCCGCTCGCCACCCGCATCCTGGTCGAGGCCGCCATGGCGTTCGTCGACGTGATCCGCGGCGACGAGCGCGAGCGGATCCGCGTCTGCGCGGCGGAGGACTGCGAGGCGGTGCTCGTGGACTTCTCCCGCAACCGCTCGAAGCGCTACTGCGACACGGGCAACTGCGGCAATCGCGCGAACGTGGCCGCGTACCGGGCTCGGCGGGCGTCGCAGTAGCGGACGGGCGGTAGTTGCGCACGGGCTCGCGCGTCGATCGTGCTGCGGCTCGGGGCCGGGGGGCTGTATGCGGGGCGACTCCTCGGGGGACCGGGTGCGGAGATGCGCGGCTCCCGGGCTTCGCGGCTCCGGACCTGAGCGGGTCCTGGCCTGAGCGGCTACCGAACTGAGCGGCTCCTGGCCGCACGTCTCCCCGCCCTAGCCAGGCTCCGGGGCCGCGTGTAGACTCACTCGGTCGGCTCTTGACACCGTGCGTTCTCGTGCGGATGGGTTTGTTAGTCAAGTGGGCCGAGTCTCCGACAGTCGTCGTGAGACGAATCACATGTGTGAATCGGCCCCGGTCAATGACTCGCCCGGGTTCTCCCCCTGCTGCCCCGCAGCAGTCCAGCGCACGGACGCCCCTCACGACGGGGCTCCTCCGGCGTCGCCTCCTCGCGCACGACCTGAACCCAGGAAGAACTGCCATGCCCAAGAACAAGAAGCCCGCCGGCGGACGTCCGGCCAAGAACTTCGAGCCCAACCGCTTCGGCGCCTCGAGCGGCAAGTCCCAGCTCGGCGGCCGCTCGCGCTTCCCCGGCGCCAAGCCGGGCTCGCGCAGCGAGGGCCACCGCGGCTTCCGCGCCGTCGACGAGAACGCCCCCAAGAAGGCGCGCTGGAACGCCGACGAGCGCGCCGAGCGGGCCACCGAGCGCGCCGATCGGCCCGCCCGCGGGAACGACCGCGACGAGCGGCCCTCGCGCGGCTACGACCGCGACGCGCGTCCGGCGCGCTCGAACGACCGCGACGACCGTCCGGCCCGTTCCTACGGGCGCGATGAGCGTCCGGCGCGTTCCTTCGACCGGAGCGATCGCCCGGCCCGTTCCTTCGACCGCGATGCGCGTCCGGCGCGCTCGAACGACCGCGACGACCGTCCGGCCCGTTCCTACGGGCGCGATGAGCGTCCGGCGCGTTCCTTCGACCGGAGCGATCGCCCGGCCCGTTCCTTCGACCGTGACGCGCGTCCGGCGCGCTCGAACGACCGCGACGACCGTCCGGCCCGCTCCTACGGACGCGACGAGCGTCCGGCGCGTTCCTTCGACCGGAGCGATCGCCCGGCCCGTTCCTTCGACCGCGATGCGCGTCCGGCCCGCTCGAACGACCGCGACGACCGTCCGGCCCGCTCCTACGGACGCGACGACCGACCGGTCCGCACCGGCGACCGCGACGAGCGCCCCTCGCGCGGCTACGACCGCACAGAGCGTCCCGCCCGCTCGTTCGACCGCAGCGACCGCCCGGCCCGCTCCTTCGACCGGGATGCGCGTCCCTCGCGCGGCCACGACCGCGGCGACCGCCCGACCCGCTCGTTCGACCGCGACTCCCGGCCCTCGCGCCGCGACTCCGGCTCGGACTTCTACCCCAGCCGCGACGCCCGTGCGCCGCACCAGGCCGACGACGTCGTGCTCGAGCGCCTCGAGGCGACGGCCACTCTCGCCGTCGACGTCGAGGGCGTCACCTTCGGCGACCTCGGCCTGGGCGGGAACATCGTCCGGATGCTGACCGAGCTCGGAGCGGCCGCGCCGTTCCCGATCCAGGCCGCGACCATCCCCGAGGTGCTCGCCGGCAAGGACGTCCTCGGACGCGGCAAGACCGGCTCCGGCAAGACCATCGCCTTCGGCGCCCCCGTCGTCGAGCGCCTGATGGAGAACAACGGAGCGAAGGGCCGCAAGCCGGGCCGCGCTCCGCGCGCGCTCATCCTCGCGCCGACCCGCGAGCTCGCCATGCAGATCGACCGGACGATCCAGCCGATCGCCCGCTCCGTCGGCCTGTTCACGACGACCATCTACGGCGGCGTCCCCCAGTACAAGCAGGTCGGAGCCCTCCAGCGCGGAGTCGACATCGTCATCGCGACGCCGGGCCGCCTCGAGGACCTCGTCGAGCAGGGGCGCCTCGATCTCTCGAACATCACCATCACGGTGCTCGACGAGGCCGACCACATGTGCGACCTCGGCTTCCTCGAGCCGGTGCAGCGCATCCTCCGCCAGACCGCCGACGGCGGCCAGCGGCTGCTGTTCTCGGCCACGCTCGACAAGGGCGTCGCGACGCTCGTCGACGAGTTCCTGGTCGAGCCGAGCGTCCACGAGGTCGCAGGCGAGGACCAGGCGTCCTCGACCATCGACCACCGCGTGCTCCTGATCGAGCACCGCGACAAGGCCGAGATCATCGAGCAGCTCGCCGCCCGCCAGGGCAAGACGCTGATCTTCGCCCGTACCCGCGCGTTCGCGGAGCAGCTCGCGGAGCAGCTCGACCACGCGGACATCCCCGCGACGAGCCTCCACGGCGACCTCAACCAGTCGCGCCGCACCCGCAACCTCGCACTGCTCACCAGCGGGCGCGTGGACGTGCTGGTCGCGACCGACGTGGCCGCGCGCGGCATCCACGTCGACGACATCGACCTGGTGATCCAGGCCGACGCTCCCGACGAGTACAAGACGTACCTCCACCGCTCCGGCCGCACCGGCCGCGCGGGCAAGACGGGCACGGTCGTGACGCTCATCACGCGCAACCGCCGCCGCCGCATGGAGGAGCTGCTCGACCGGGCCGAGATCGAGGCCGAGATGATCGAGGCCCGCCCCGGCGACCGCGTCCTGCGCGAGATCAGCGCCCCGGCCGAGTAGCCGCCGACCGCACGACGACGAGGCGCGGACCCCTGCATCGGGGTCCGCGCCTCGTCGTCTTTCGTGGTGGGTGCTGTGGTGCGGCGTGACGGCGAGTGCCGGGTCGTGGTGACCCTCCGACTCCGCACTGCGCAGGGCTCCGCGCTGTGCGGCTTCCCGTGGGGCGGCGCTGCATTGCGCGACTCTGTGCTGGACGACTCTGCTGGACGGCTCTGTGCTGGACGACTCTGCAGTGCCCGGCTTCGCGGAGGGCTTCTGCACGCACGAACGCCGAAGGGCGGACACCGCGAGGTGCCCGCCCTTCGGCGTGTTCACCGGCCGGAGCCGGTGAGGGGAATCAGCTGGCCGGGGGGGTCAGCACGGTGTCGATGAGGTAGACGGTCGCGTTGGCGGTCTGGACGCCACCGCAGATGACGGACGCGTCGTTGACCTTCAGGTCGTCGCCGGAACCGGTGACGGTGAGGTTGCCACCCTGGACGGTGGCGTGGTCGCCGGCGATCGCGTCAGGGGCGATCTGGCCGGGGACGACGTGGTAGGTCAGGATCGAGGACAGCGTGGCGGCGCCCTCGGGGGTCTTGAGGGAGTCGACGGTCGCGGCGTCGAGCTTGGCGAACGCGTCGTCGACCGGGGCGAAGACGGTGAACTCGCCGCTGTTCAGCGTGTCGACGAGGTTGACGTCGGGGTTGAGGCCACCGGAGACCGCAGCGGTCAGGGTGGTGAGCAGCGGGTTGTTCGACGCGGCGGTCGCGACGGGGTCGAGCGACATGCCCTCGACCGAGCCGGCGCCGTCCGGGACCTGCTCGGCGTAGGCGGCACAGCCGGGACCGACGAGGTTCGCGGCCGGGTCCATGGTCGCCATGGGGGTCGAGGAGGCGGAAGCCGACGAGGTGGCCATCGGGGTCGACATCTCGGTCGCCGCGTCGCTGGCGGCGGTGGTCGAGCCGCTTCCGCTCGAGCAGGCGGTGAGGCCGAGGGCGGCGGTGCCCAGCAGGGCGAATGCGGCGAGGGCGGAACGCTTGGTGGATCGCATGGGATTACTCCTTCGTGAGACGGCCCCCACGTGATGCGGAGGACCTGTTCTGTGTGGACCGTTTCGCGGCCGTTGACATGTGTTCGGAGCCCTCCCTGCGGGGGTTTGGATTTCTTTCGGTGATCTAGGTAACGGCTTCGTAACGGCAAGGATCCGGAACGCGGGGGGCTGCTCCGCCGCGTCGATTACCCTGGAGACGTCGCGCGCACGCGTCGACGCGACGAGAGGACGGGCGAGTGCAGACCCGAGGTGCACGAGTGGCTCGCGGCGTCGCCGCCGCTCTCGCAGCGACCGCCACGGCCGCCGCCTCCCACACGCTCGCGGGCGCCGAGACCCCCGCTCCTGCCGTGCTCGCCCTCGCCGCGGCGTTCGCCGTCGTCGTCTGCGTCCTCCTCTCGGGGCGCCGTCTGTCCCTTCCCCGGCTGAAGCTCTCCGTGCTCCTCAGCCAGATCGCGTACCACGGCCTCTTCCTCATCACGGGCAGTGGTGGGGAGGTGAGCGTGGTCGGGACGACGGGCACCGGCGCGCACTTCCACGACGGGTCGACCATCGAGCTGATCGCCGGCGGAGGCGGACACGCGGCTCACGCGCCGGTGATGCTCGTCGCCCACCTCGCTGCGGCTGCCTTCACGATCGCGTCGTTCCGGTACGGCGAGCGCCTCTTCTGGACGCTGGGAGAAGGCCTCCAGCGCGTCGTCGTGCGGATCGTCGCCCGCGCGTCCGCGGTCGCGCTCCCGTCGGCACCCGGCGTCTCGATGACGGGCACCCCCGAGCCGCGGGCGCCCCGATCCCTCGACGCGGTCCTCTCGATCCTCCGGCACCGCGGGCCGCCGCTGCGGGTCCTCCGCGCCGCCTGACGCCCCTCCCGTGCGGGAGCGGCTCCGGTCGGCGCCTCCGCATGCACCGCGAACCCGCGCTGCGTCCAGAACTCCCGGCCCCGCGCCGGATCTCCCCCGAGGACACGACCGTCATGACCCGTTCTTCTTCTTCTTCTTCTTCTTCTTCTTCCTTCTCGCGGCTCCGCCTCGTCGGCAGCGGCGCACTCGTCGCCGCCGGATCGATCGCGCTCGCTGTCGCCGCGCCCACTGCGGCCAGCGCCCACGTGACCGCGGCGGCGAGCAGCACCGCCGCCGGCTCGTACACAGTGGTGACGTTCTCGCTGGCCCACGGCTGCGAGGGCTCGCCGACGACGGGACTCACGATCACGATGCCCGACGGCATCAACTCGGTCAGCCCGACGATCAACCCGAACTGGGACGTCGTGAAGAACGAGGTCGCGATCGCCGACCCGGTCACCGACTCCCACGGGAACACCGCGACCAAGCGGGTCTCGGACGTGGTCTACACGGCGAAGACGCCCCTCGCCGACGGCTACCGCGACACCGTCGCCCTCCAGCTGCAGCTCCCCGAGGACGCAGCCGGCTCCACGCTGGAGTTCCCCGTGCTGCAGACGTGCGAGACCGGCAGCACCGCCTGGGACCAGCCGACCGTCGACGGCCAGGACGAGCCCGAGCTGCCCGCTCCCACCGTCGCGGTGACCGCGGCGGAAGCGGGGTCCGGCCACGGGGGCGGACACGACGACGACGGCGACGGTGTCGACGCGGTCGCGACCACCGCCTCGGCGACGACGGCCACGAGCGGCGACGACGTGCTCGCCCGCATCCTCGGAGTCGGCGGGCTCGTCGTCGGCGCGGTCGGCGTGGCCGTCGGGCTCGCCTCCCGCCGCCGCGGACCCCGGGCGTCGGCGTGACCCGTCGGAAGGTCCTCGTCGCCGCGACCGCGATCGGGCTGCTCGGCTCGATCGCGGTGGCGGCGCCCGCCAGCGCGCACAACTACCTCGTCTCGACGACTCCCGCTGCGGACTCGACCGTGACGGAGCAGCCGGGAACGCTGGTGCTGACGACGAACGACGACCTGCTCGTCCTCGGAACGGACGGAACGGCGGCGGCTCTGCGCGTCGTCGGGCCGGACGGGCTCTACTACGGCGACGGCTGCGTCAGCGTCGTCGGGCCGGAAGCGTCGATGCCGCTCGAGCTCGGCGCGGCGGGGGAGTACGAGGTGACCTGGCAGGTCGTGTCGACCGACGGGCACCCCGTGTCGGGCCAGTACGCGTTCGACTGGGCGCCGGCCGACGGGACCGCGCTCGCCGAGGGGTCGGACTCGGTCCCGGACTGCAACGGCACCGTCGCGGTCTCAGGAGGACAGGCCGAGTCCGCCGACGAAGCGCAGGCGACGTCCGGATCGGACCCGGCACTCCTCGGGGACGTCCTGTGGATCGGCGGCGCTCTCGCCGCGGTCGCCGCCGCCATCGGAGTGACGCTCCTCGTGCTGCGACGGCGACCCCGCGACTGAGGCTCGTGAGCCTCCTGGGGTGGCGGTCGGTCAGTTCAGGAGGCTCGCGAGGGGCCCTTCACCGAGACCGGTGAGGACGGCCGCCGCGTCCTCGTAGACGGCGACGGCTCCGGCCTCGCGGAGTTCGTGCTCCGAGGTTCCGCCGGAGAGGACTCCGACTGTTGCCAGGCCCGCGCGCTCGGCGGCCAGGACGTCCCAGGTCGCGTCGCCGACCATGATGGCGCGGTCGGCGGAGACGCCCGCGCGGTCGAGCGCGATCGAGATCAGGTCGGGTGCTGGCTTGGCAGTCGAGACGTCTGCGCCGCTGGTGACAGCGTGAACGGAGCCGCCGAAGTCGAGGACGTCGAGAAGCACGTCCAGCTCGTTCTGCGGTGCCGAGGTGGCGAGGACGACGTGGACGCCTCGACCGACGAGCGTCGCGACGAGCTCGCGAGCTCCCGGGAGTGGAACGATGCGTGCTGTCGTCTCGGCGTAGTTCTTGGTGTGCAGCGACTTCACCAGTGCGCGCTGCTCCTCCTTCACGTCGTCCTCGAGGAGCATGTCGAGCAGCTCCGACGAGTCTGCGCCGATCGCTCGTTGGATGCGCCAGGCGGGGACGACGAGGTCGGCTTGCCAGAAGGCGCGCGACCACGCCTCGACGTGGAGGAAGTTCGTGTCGGCGAGGGTCCCGTCGATGTCGAAGAGCACCGCCGAGGTCCCCGTCGTCGCGTCTTTCCTGTCCTTCGTTCCTGCCATGTCGCTGCCCCTCTTGTCGCTTCCACGCCGATCGGCCCGTGCGTCCACGCTACGCGGGCGCGCCGAAGCGGGCCCGCCCCTTGACCTGCCCGTCCACGCCACCCGACCTGCCCCTTGTCACGCCCCGCCGGTCCCGGTCGGATCGTGTCCGCCCTCCGTCCCGTTCCCCGGCTCCCTGGGCCGGGTGACATGCTGCCGTCCCGTCGGGCTCGTCCAGCGCAGCGTGCCGTCCGGCTCCTGCCGGTGCGTCCACCCCGTGGTGTGGCGGAGCCGGTGGTGGTGTCGGCAGAGGTGCGCGAGGTTGTCGGCCGACGTGGTGCCTCCGTGCTGCCAGTCGTTCGTGTGGTCGACGTCCGCGTGGCGGGTGCTGCGGGTGCATCCCGGGAACCGGCAGGTCCCGTCGCGGTGCTGGAGGTGGCGACGCAGGTCCGCCGGCACTCGGTAGGAGTCGCGTCCGACGGAGAGGACCGCTCCGCTCTCCGGATGGGTGAGCAGCCGCGTGAACGAGGGAGCACCTGCTGCGAGACGCCGCGCGGTCTCCGGATCGACGGGTCCGTATCCGTCGAGGACGGCGGGCTGGTCGGAGCGCCCGAGGAGGGTCAGTGCAGGCACGGTCACCGCGACTTCGGCGCGCACTCCCGCAGGCATCGACGTGCCGTCTCCCTCGGCCGATGTCTCCCCGTCGACCAGCAGCGCAGCGGCGATGTCCGCGCGGAGCTGGCCCAGCGTCCGCTCCTCGTCCGGCAGATCCGCGAGGGAGCGGGCGGCCCGGTCGATCCTGTCCATCGCGCCGAGCACATCGGGAGCTGCGGTGTAGAGGTGCAGGATCGCCATCCCGTCGTCGAGGCCCTCCACCCAGAGCGCGCGACGACGGGCGCAGTCCCGATGACGTTCGCTGAGCGTCTGCGGGTGCAGCCGTTCCCGGAGCGACCGGAGGGCGCGTCGCAGCTGGGGCGGCGTGCAGGCTACCGCGATCGTGGCGGCCTCCTCGTCGAAGCGCCCACGGACCTCGGCGGGGACGTCGAGCGCTCCTCGCACCACGAGTCGCGCGTGCTCGGGGGAGAGCGCTCCGTCCGCGAGTGCGCGCAACGTCGCCGGGAGGTCGTTCACCAGCAGGCGTGCCTCGTCGACCAGTGCAGAGGCGTGCGCCTCCGAGACCCGGAGTCCCGTCGCGAGCTCCGCGATCAGCGCCCGGTGCGCCGCCTCCGCCCGATCCACCTGCACCTGGACGTGCTCGCCGACGAGCGCCGCCGGTGCCGCCATCGCGAGGCGGCGTGCCTCCTCGACTGCCCGGTACCGGGATGCCTCGACGGCGGACCGCTCAGCGTGCCGTGAGCCGGCGAGCGCGAGCGCCTCCGTGAGCGCGTCGTCTGCTGTCGCCGATTCCTTCATGCCCTGATCTCAGCGGACGAAGTCTCGTCGTGGACCTCGGGACCGCCGTTCCATCGGACAGCATCGCGAAGAGCCGCCTGTGGAGGAGCGTTCCCGCCCCCCTCACACCTTCCGCGGCACCGTGAACACGGTCTCCACTCCGGCCGAGTACAGCACCGAGTCCGGCGCGCGCGTCGCCAGCCCGGGGAAGCCCGCGGCGTCGAGCAGCCCGTCGTCGAGCGCGAGCAGCTCCGCGCGTCGCAGCGGCCACGGCCGGTGCAGGTTGCGGCCGTACCAGGTGGAGCCCAGGTGGCGCTCGTGGTAGGCCCAACGTGCGGTGAGGAACGAGGCGAGCGGGTCCTCGTCGATCGGCTCGCCCGGGCGGACGACGATCCGGGAGCGGGCGGCCGAGTCCGAGTGCCGGATCGTGTCGTAGATCACCGCGCCGTGGCGGTGCTCGATGCTCATCCGGGCCCAGCGGTAGGGGAGCCCGAACACCGCCTGCGCGGTGAGCACGGGAAGGAGGTGGGAGGCGTCGAGCGAGACGAACACGACTCCGCGTCGTCCCTGCTCGTCGACGGAGTAGAGCCGGACGTTCACCTCGGGGAAGGTGCCGAGCCAGGGCACCCGCGGGCCGCCGAGGAAGGCCGTCCGCGAGAGCCGGAACGGGATCAGGCCCACCCAGGAGGAGCCGTCGTGCTCGTCGGGCCTCGTCCCGGCCGGGAGGTGGGTCGCCACCAGGGCGGGGTCGACCCGCCAGTGCAGGAACGTCGCCTCGGTCCAGCGCTGCTTCAGGATGCGCGGTCCGCCGAGCGCGGGCGCGGAACGGGTGACGGGTTCGACGGAGCTCACGCGCCCATCGTGCTCCGGTGTGCTGCGAGCTCGCCCGTGCAGGCGCGCTCAGCGGCGCGCGGCGAGGGCCTTCAGTGTCTCCAGCACCAGGGCCACCGGTGCGGAGGAGGCGGCGGAGTTCCGCACGACGGCCTCGAGGGAGCGGACAGGCCGGGGACGGACGACGGGCACGGCGCGGACGCCGTCCGGCAGGCGGTGGGCCGCGAGCTCCGGCAGGACCGTCACGCCCATGCCCGCGGCGACGAACGCGGCGGCGGTGATGTGGTCGTTGGCCTGGACGTGGAAGGGCGGCGCGAACCCGGCGGCGGCGCAGGCCTCCACGACGTTCCGGCGGCACCAGCCGGTGGGCAGGTCGTTGTCGACCCAGCGCTCGTTCGCGAGCTCGGCGAGGTCTATCTCGCTCCGTGAGGCGAGCGGATGACCGTCGGGCAGGACGACGAGGTAGGGGTCGTCGAGGAGGTGGTGCGCCGTGAATCCGGGGGCGGTCGGCTCGGAGGAGGCGACGAGGAGCTGCACGTCGGGGCGCGCTCCGAGGTCGTCGTCGAGCTCCTCTCCCAGGCGCAGATCGAGGGCGAGGCCGGGGAACGCGGCGGTCAGCCGGCGGGCGACCTCCGGCATCCAGGCGCTGCCGACGGAGGCGAAGTACGTCACCGAGAGGCGGCCGGAGCGGCCCTCGCGCAGCTCCTCCACCACGGCCTCCGCTTCGGCGAGGCGCTCGAGGACGCGGTCCGCCTGGGTGGCGAGGGCGCGTCCGGCTGGGGTCGGGCGGACGCCGCGGCCCACCCGCTCCAGCAGGGTCAGTCCCGTCTCGCGCTGCAGAGCGGAGAGGTGCTGGCTGACGGCGGAGGACGTGTAGCCGAGGCCGGAGGCGGCTCCCGCGATCGAGCCGGAGGCGACGACGGAGCGGAGGATGCGGAGCCGGTGCACGTCGAGCATGAGACGACCGTACAGTCCGGCTGAACGATCCGACAGTGAACGGAACTGGTGCTGAATCCCCGGCGGCGCCACGATGGCCTCATGACCGACGTCTCCTCCTCCGCCCCGCCCTCCACGAGGGACGCCCTCCTGCTGTGGGGCGCGATCGCGGTCACCGTCCTGCTCTGGGCGTCGGCCTTCGTCGGCATCCGCGCCACGACGGAGGACTTCGGCCCGGGCGCGCTGACCCTCGGCCGCATCGTGGTGGGGTCGCTCGCGCTCACGGTGGTGCGCGTCGTCCTCACCGCCCGGAGGCGCCGCTCGGAGGCGGCTCCGGATCCGCGCACGGCGGTCCCGCGCGGGCGCCTCCTCCTGCTCGTGCTGGGCTGGGGGGTCGCCTGGTTCGGGGTCTACAACCTGGCGTTGAACGCTGCGGAGCGGCATGTCGACGCGGGGACGGCGGCGCTGCTGGTGAACATCGCGCCGATGATCACCGCCGTGCTCGCCGGGCTGCTGCTGGGGGAGGGATTCCCCCGCCGTCTCCTCGCCGGGATGCTCGTGGCGCTGACCGGCGTCGCGGTGATCGCGTTCTCCACCTCCACCGGGCAGTTCGACGTGATCGGCGTCGCCCTCGGCCTGGTCGCCGCCGTCGTCTACGGCAGCGCGGCGACCCTTCAGAAGCGCCTGCTGGGACGGATCGACGCACCGACGATGACCTGGCTCGGCTGCCTCGCCGGCACGGTCGCGTGCCTGCCCTTCGCCCCGGAGCTCGTCGAGGCGCTCGCCGCCGCTCCGCTCTCCTCGATCCTGGCCGTGGTCTACCTCGGGATCTTCCCGACGGCCGTCGCCTTCACGACGTGGGGGTACGTCCTCGCGCGCTCCAGCGCGGGTCGCACCGCGGCGTCCACCTACGCGGTGCCCGCGGTGGTGGTGCTGCTGTCCTGGCTCGTCCTGGGCGAGACCCCGCCGCTCGCCGCGCTGCTCGGAGGCGCGCTCGCCCTGGCCGGAGTCGCGGTGGCGACGCTGCGGAGGCGCCCGAAGGCGGTCTGACCGGCGGCGGACGCTCCTCCACAGCCGCCCGATCGCGTCGAGTCCTCGGGCGAGGCGGCTCGCGGGGATCCCGCGGGAGGGCCCGGGATATGCTGGGCGGACGTTCATCCCAGTCGGCGCCGAGCGCCAGGAACGGTGAGGATCCCGATGACCGAGGCCCTGCAGCCGCCCGTCCAGAACGCCCTCTCGCTCACGCCTCCGGAGCCGGTGGCGGCGGTGCCGACCACCTCGGCGCCGTCGATCGCGCCGAAGGTGCCCGAAGCCGCCCTGCCCGGCCTCGAGGCGAAGGTCGACGGCTACCTCGACACGCTCCTGGCGACGGAGTCCCGCAGCCCCGAGTTCGCGACGCGGGCCAACGACATCCGCACGATGGGCGACGCCGACATCCGCTCGGCCGCCGACTCGTCGAACCGGCTGCTGAGCACGCCGGTGCGCGCCCTCCAGGAGGGCGGGCTCTCCGAGGGGTCGACCATCGGCAAGACGCTGCTCGAGCTGCGCCGCACGGTGGAGGATCTGGACCCGTCCGAGGACAACCTGCAGAAGAAGATCCTGGGCTTCATCCCGTTCGGCAACAAGATCACCGACTACTTCCGCCGCTACGAGAGCGCCCAGTCGCACCTGAACGCGATCATCCAGGCCCTGTACGACGGGCAGGACGAGCTGCGGAAGGACAACGCGGCCCTGAATCTCGAGAAGCAGAACCTCTGGGAGACGATGACCCGTCTCAACGAGTACATCTACGTCGCCGAGCGGCTCGACGTGAAGCTCTCGGCGAAGATCGCCGAGCTCGACGCGACCGATCCGGAGCGGGCGAAGGCGCTGCGCGAGGACGTCCTCTTCTACGCGCGCCAGAAGCACCAGGACCTGCTGACCCAGCTGGCCGTGTCGATCCAGGGCTACCTCGCGATCGACGTCGTCATCAAGAACAACGTCGAGCTGATCAAGGGCGTCGACCGCGCGACGACCACGACCGTCTCGGCGCTGCGGACCGCGGTCATCGTCGCGCAGGCGCTCGCCAACCAGCGCCTCGTGCTCGATCAGATCACGGCGCTGAACACCACGACGTCCAACATGATCGAGGCCACCTCGCGCATGCTCGCCGACCAGTCCGCCTCGATCCAGTCGCAGGCCGCCTCGGCCACGGTCGGGCTGCCGCAGCTGCAGGCCGCGTTCGCGAACATCTACCAGACGATGGACTCGATCTCGGACTTCAAGATCAAGGCGCTCGACAGCATGGCCCAGACCGTCGGAGTCCTGCAGACCGAGACGGCGAAGGCCGGCGAGTACGTCGAGCGGGCCCGCCGCAGCAACTCGGACATCGACGCGACGTCCTCGCTCGATCTCGGCCGCTAGCCGATGGGCTGGTTCTCCCGACTGTTCACGGGTGCCCCCGCGGCGCCGGAGGAGACCGCGCCCGCTCTGCCGAGCGTCCCGACGAGCGAGGACATCCTCGCGGCGCTCGACAGGGTGGGCGCGCGGACGGAGGGCCGGGTGCCCGGCATCGTCGCGGCGCGCATCCAGCGGATCGACGAGACGGTCCGCGAGATGGTGCCCCGTCTCGACCGCCTCGGCGGGATGAGCCGTCAGGGCCACACCGTCGTCGCGACCGCGACCAGCTACCTCCCCGAGGCGGTGGAGGGCTACCTCCGCCTGCCGAGGGACTTCGCCGACCGCCGCGCCGTGCACAGGGGGAAGACCTCGCTGATGATCCTCTGCGACCAGCTCGACCTCCTCGGAGGCACGCTCGACCGCATCTCGGACGCCGTCTCGCGGCAGGACGCCTCGGCGCTCATCGCGCACGGGCAGTTCCTGGCCGAGAAGTTCACGGAGTCCTCGCTCTCCCCGAGCGGTCTCGACGCGCCTCCGCAGCCGGGAGCGCCGTCCGGATCCGGCTCGCTGACCCCGCCGAGCGCCTCGTGACCGCGCTCGCCCCGGCGCTGGACGCCCTCGTGCTCGCGGGGACGGCCGCCGGCCTCGACGCCGCGGCCGTCCGCGACGAGGGTGCGCGGCTGGCCGCGGCCGTCGCCGAGTCGATCCGCGGCGCCGGACAGGACTGGCTCGCCGCGACCGGCGCGACGGGCGGTCTGGAGGCGTTCTTCACCGCCGCCTCGAGCGGCCGGCGCTGGCGGTCGGGGCCGACCGATCAGCTGGCCGCCCTGGTCGGCGCGGGCTCTCACCACTCCTCCGCCTACGCCCGCGCCCTGACCGAGGTCGTCTCGGCGGCCAGCGCTCTCGGCGACCCGGGCATCGGCGGCATCGCCTCCGCCTCCGCGACCGCCGCGGCCCAGCTCTCCGCCGTCCCGGGCGCCCGGGGCGCCGCTCCGACGACGAGCGGAGGAGTACCGCACACGACCGGCCGGACGCCGGACGGTGCCGCGGGCGCCGACCTGCCGACCGGTCTGCCCGCCGGCGTGCCCGGGGTCGACGAGATCCTCGAGCGCCTCCGCCGGACCGAGCACGACGGTCCGCAGGACGAGCCGGCGCCCGCCGCCGCTCCCGCCGCGGAGCCCGCCTCCGAGCCGGAGCCGCTCGACCCGCCGGAGTCCATCGACGACCTGCTCGCCGAGCTCGACGCGCTGATCGGCCTCGACCGGGTGAAGAGCGAGATCAAGCGGCAGACGCAGCTGCTCCGGATCGACACCCTGCGCCAGGCCGCCGGACTCAGCACGCCCACGCTCACCCGCCACCTCGTCTTCACGGGGAACCCCGGCACGGGCAAGACGACGGTGGCGCGGCTGGTCTCGCGGATCTACCGCTCGCTCGGCATCCTCTCGAAGGGCGTGCTCGTCGAGGTCGACCGATCGGAGCTGGTGGCCGGCTACCTCGGGCAGACCGCGACGAAGACCGCGGAGGTGATCGCCTCCGCGCGCGGCGGCGTCCTCTTCATCGACGAGGCCTACGCGCTCGCGCTCGACCAGTACGGCGCGGAGGCGGTCACCACCCTCGTGAAGGACATGGAGGACCACCGCGGCGACCTCGTCGTGATCGTCGCCGGCTACTCCGGGCCGATGCAGGGCTTCCTCGACACGAACCCGGGTCTCGCCAGCCGCTTCTCGACCACGATCGACTTCGCCGACTACTCCGACGACGAGCTCTCGGCGATCTTCGGCCGCCTCGCCGCCTCCGCGGACTTCGAGCCGACGGAGGAGGCGCTCGCCGCGTTCGCGGGCCTCGCCTCGGCGCAGCAGCGCACGGAGGCGTTCGGCAACGGGCGCTGGGTCCGCAACGTCCTCGACGCGGCGATCGCCCGGCACGCCTGGCGCCTCCGCGACGTGGAGGAGCCGACGCTCGACGAGCTGCGCATCCTGCTCCCCGAGGACGTGGTGGAGAGCCCCGAAGCCTCGAGCAGCCCGGACGGAGCCGGCGACGACGACGAGGGCGCGGTCGACGGCTCTGAGGAGGCCTTCGGGCAGGCGGACGCCGCCCCGAGCGGCACGGCCGTCCCCGTCACCGACGACCCCGAGGAGGAGAGCCGTTGAGCACCGCACCCGCCGCGCCGCCCGCGCAGAGGATCCCCGAGCCGCCCCTCGTCCAGGTCGCCAACCGGCCGGCGCAGCGGAAGCCGTCGCTGCTGGCCCGCGCGACCGCGACCACTCCGGCCACCCTGCGCCTCCTGCTCGCCCTGACGGCGCTGGCGGCCGTGCTGTTCGGCGTGTTCGCGCAGCAGGCAGGAGCGATGCAGGCGCGCGCCGCGTCGACGGCCCGGGAGCAGTCGGCGCAGCTGCTCGGCGTGCAGAACGTCCGCACGCTGCTGGTGGACGCCAACGCGATCGCGGCCAACACCTTCCTCGTCGGCGGACTGGAGCCGACCGAGCTGCGGGCGTCGTACGTCTCGAGCCTCACCGGCGCCGCCTCCGCGATCGCCGGGCTCTCGGCTGCCGACTCGGCGGATACCCGGGCCCTCGCCCGGGTCGCCAGCAGCATCACGACCTACAGCGGGCTGATCGAGCAGGCGCGAGCCAACAACCGGCAGGGCTTCCCCGTCGCCTCGGCGTACCTCGACCAGGCGTCGACTGCCCTCTCGGGAGACGGCGGCATCCTCGAGGACCTCGACGGGCTCGTCGACTCCGGTGCCGACCGGGTCGCGGCCGCCTACGACGCCGTCCGCTGGAGCGTCCTGCTCATGATCGGCTCGCTCGTGATGCTGGTCCTCCTCCTGGCGGCGCAGCTCTGGCTCGCCCGCCGTACGCACCGCTACCTCAACCGCCCGCTCGCCACGGGGACCGCCCTCCTGCTGGTCGTCGGCGTCGGCGGGGCGCTCGCCTACGGATCGGTCGCGGCGGACGCGGGGACGGCACGGGTCGAGTGCTACCGCGAGGCGCTCACCGTGTCGAACGCGCTCATCGCCGCGAGCGACGCCAAGTCGCTCGAGAGCTTCACGCTGATCAAGCGCGGCTCCGGCGCCGCCCTCGAGGAGCGCTACACCCAGGCCGTCGACTCCGCCCGGGAGAAGCTCTCGGGCGACCTGCAGGACGAGCTGGCGAGGACGCGGCTCGTCGACGAGTTCGGGCAGTGGCAGTCGTTCCACGAGGAGATCCGCGCCGCGGACGACGCCGGGAACTGGGACCAGGCCGTCCGCGTCGCCACGATCACCGGGAACGGCACGCCGAACGACCTCTTCACCACCTTCTCCGACGACGCCCGCGACGTGGTGCAGGAGAAGGCCCTGGCCGCCGCCGCCACGCTCGACCGAGGTGCGGAGTTCGCGACCCTCGTCTCGTGGATCCTGCTGGCGGCCGGTCTCGCCGGAGCCGTGTTCGCCTGGCGCGGCTTCGCCCAGCGACTGGAGGAGTACCGATGAACCGCCTGCGCGCCGCCGCCCTCGCCCTGGCCACCGCCGCGGCTCTCGCCCTCACCGGCTGCACGACGGGGGCGGACGACCTCGGCACGCCCCTCGCCGCGGCGACCCCGACTCCGACGGCGAGCGCGTCCGCTCCCGCCGCTCCTGCCGCGGCGGACTGCTCGCCCTCGGCGGTCACCTCCTACGCGCCGACCGGCGTGACCGACAGCACCAGGCTCGCGGAGATCCGCGGGCGCGGGACCCTGCGCGTCGGCGTCTCGGCCGACACCCTCCTGATGAGCGCCCGCAACCCGATCACGGGGGCGATCGAGGGCTTCGACGTCGACATCGCCCGCGAGGTCGCCCGGGCGATCCTCGGCAGCGACTCCATCGACTACGTCGTGATCACCTCCGCTCAGCGCCTCCCAGCGCTGACCGGCGGCGACGGCGCCCCGCAGGTCGACATGGTCGCCCGCACCCTCACGATGACCTGCGACCGCTGGAGCTCGATCGCCTTCTCGTCCGAGTACTACGACGCCGGCCTCAAGGTGCTCGTCTCCGACGACCCCGACGGCGTCCCGATCACAGGCATCGGCGACCTCGGCGGCGAGAGGGTCTGCGCGCCCAGCGGCACCACGACGCTCAGCCGCCTGCAGAACGACTACCCGGAGGTCGAGGCCGTCGAGGCCGCCACGCACTCGCAGTGCCTCGCCCTCTTCCAGGCCGGCGAGGTCGACGCCATCGCGGGCGACGACACGATCCTCGCGGGCTTCGTGGCGCAGGATCCGTACGCGAAGGTCGTCGGCGACGCCCTGAGCTCGGAGCCCTACGGCCTCGGCCTGCCCGCCGACGACCCCGACTTCGTGCGCTTCGTCAACGCCTCGCTCGAGAGCATCCGCAGCGACGGCCGCTGGCAGAGCATCTACGAGCGCTGGCTCGGGGTCCTCGGCGAGGCCTCGCCGCCGGCCCCGGTGTACGGCCGATGAGCACCGGTCTCGCGGAGGGGACCCCCGTCGCTCCGGGCCGGCTCGGGGAGGCCGCGCCGCAGCGCGAGCTCTTCGAGTACCTCGCCGCTCTCACCCGCTGGCTCCAGCGGACCACGCGCGAGCTCTCGCGGCTGGACGCCGCCGCGCTGGCGTCGCCGCAGGCCGAGAACTACACGGCCGACGTGGTGCTCGCCCAGTCGCTCCGCGAGTCCGTCACCCGGCGCCTCGCCGAGCTCGAGGCGGTCTGGGACTCCGGCCGCGTCGACGTCGTGGCGCGGGAGCGGATGTCGCAGCTGATCTGGGGCCGTCTCGACGCCTCCGGGAGCGGCGCGGTCTCGCTGGTGGAGGCGGTGCGCCTCTGCGACGCGGTCGTCGGCCAGCTGCGCTCCCGGCTCGAGCTCGACCCCAGCGGCACCGACGTCGCCGGGCGGATCGTGGGGGTGCGCGCCGAGATCGAGCGCTGCCGCGACCTCACCCGTGACGGCGGCGGCACGGTCGACCGCGAGCGGGCGGAGCGGGTCGCCGTGCTGCGCTCCCGCCTCGACGCGCTCGCCGAGCGGGCGGGTCGGGGAGCCGACGTGTCGGGGCCGCTCGGCCAGCTCGAGAGCGACTCCGCCCGGCTCGAGCGCGACCTGATCATCGCCGCGTCCGAGCGGCGCGGACTCGAGCGCGACCGCCGTCGGGCGCGCGAGCTGGCGGAGGCGGCCGAGCGCCGCGAGGCGCCGCTGCGCGAGCTCGTGGCCCGCTGCCGCCGCGAGATCGCCGACCCGCCGCGGCTGGCCGTGCCCGACGTCTCCCGGCTGGGCGATCCTCCGTCCGACCGCGAGGCGCTCGACGCGCACCTCGCCCGCCTGACCGCCGTCGGACGCGCGTTCGACGCGGTCGAGGCCGCCTACACCTCGCCGCTGCGCGAACGGGCCGCCCTGGGCTTCCGCCTCCGGGCGCTGCGGGAGCGGGCCGAGGGCAACGGCCGCGCTCCTACCGCCGTCGGCGTCGCGGCCGAGGAGGAGGTGCGCGCCGCCCTCGACGCGGTGCCCTGCTCCGTTCCGCTCGCCCGCCACCTGGTCGAGCAGTACGACGTCGTCACCCGCGACCTCCCGCACCCCGACCCCGCGCACCACCGGAAGGCCACCCCATGAACGGCGCCCCCTGCACCGCGACTCCCGGCTGCACCGGGACGATCGAGGACGGCTACTGCAACGTCTGCGGCCTGCCGCCCGAGGAGGGCGCCGCCGCCTCCACGCCGACCGCGCGCCGCGCCGCTCCGGCCTCCCCGCCGGCCACCGCCTCCGCCGCCTTCGGCACCGGCTTCGTCGAGGGCACCCCCGGCGCCACGGCACCCGGGCCCGCGGAGGAGTCGGCCACCGCGCGCAGCACGCGCACCTCCTCCGCCCGCCTCGCCACCGCCGCCCTCGGCTCCGCCCGCACGGCGCAGACCGGCTCGAAGGTCACCCGCCGCGTCGGCACCACCTCGACCCGACTGCGCGGCCCGAGGCTCGGCGCCGGGCTCACCACCGTCCCGTCCCGTCCGGCCGCCGACCCGATGGCCGCTCTGATGACCGAGGCGGTCCTCCCCGAGCGCAAGCGCTTCTGCTCGCACTGCGGCACCGCCGTCGGCCGCGGGCGCGACGGTCGGCCCGGCCGCACCGAGGGGTTCTGCCCCAACTGCCGCACGCCGTTCTCGTTCACACCGCAGCTGGTGAAGGGCGACGTGGTCGGCGGCCAGTACGAGGTCGTCGGCTGCCTGGCCTACGGCGGCCTCGGCTGGATCTACCTCGCGCGCGACCGGAACGTCTCGGGGCGCTGGGTGGTGCTCAAGGGCCTGCTCAACTCCGGCGACCCCGATGCGTACGCGGCGGCCGTCACCGAGCGCCGATTCCTGGCCGAGGTCGAGCACCCGCTGATCGTCGAGATCTACAACTTCGTCCTGCACGACGGCGCCGGCTACATCGTGATGGAGTACGTCGGCGGGCCGAGCCTCAAGCAGATCCTGAAGGAGCGGCTGGACGCCAACGGCGGCGCCGCGGATCCGCTGCCGGTGGACCAGGCGCTCGCCTTCGTGCTCGAGGTCATGCCCGCCTTCGCCTACCTGCACGACCACGGCCTGCTCTACTGCGACTTCAAGCCGGACAACATGATCCAGGTGGGCGACCAGGTCAAGCTGATCGACCTCGGCGGAGTGCGCCGGATCGACGACGAGGACTCCGCCATCTACGGCACCGTCGGCTACCAGGCTCCGGAGGTCGCCGACCTCGGTCCCTCGGTCGCCTCCGACGTCTACACGATCGGCCGAACGCTGGCCTCGCTGGTGCTCGACTTCCGCGGCAACCAGACGACCTTCGTCGCCTCGCTGCCGCCCGTGTCGGAGACGCCGCTGTTCCAGCGCTACGACTCCTTCTACCGCCTGATCGCGAAGGCATGCGCTCCCGACCCGCAGGACCGCTTCGCCACGGTGGACGAGATGCGCGGCCAGCTGCTCGGAGTGCTGCGCGAGGTCGTCGCGACCGACCGCGGTCCCGGACACCCCGCGCTGCACTCGACGGAGTCGGCCCTGTTCGAGGCGCCCGTGGCCGACGTGGTCGACCGCGTCCCGCCGTGGGACGCGCTGCCGGCGCTCCGCCGCGACGAGTCCGATCCCGCCCGGTCGTGGCTCGCGGGCGTGAACGTCGCCGACCCGATCGTGCGCCTGCGCGCTCTCGCGCTCGCGCCCACCGTGACGGTCGAGGTGCGGCTCGCCCGCGCCCGGGCGGCGATCGAGGCGCAGCGCTGGGAGGAGGCGGCCCGCGCGACGGGCGAGATACTCACGGAGGACCCGTGGGAGTGGCGGGCGGTCTGGATGAGCGGCCTCGCCCAGCTCGCGCGCGGCGACGACATCGGGGCCCGCGCCTCCTTCAACACCGTCTACGGGCAGGTCCCCGGCGAGCTCGCCCCGAAGCTCGCGCTCGCCGCGGCGTGCGAGGCGAGCGGTGAGCCCGAGGTCGCCGAGTCCCTCTACGTGATCTGCGCCCGCGCCGACGCGAACTACACGGCACCCGCCGCCTTCGGTCTCGCCCGGGTGCGGCAGCTGCGCTCCGACCTCGACGGGGCGCTCGACGCGCTCGACATCGTCGCGCCCACGCGCTCCTCCTACTCCGACGCGCGCCGCCGCCGGGCGGAGCTGCTGGCGGAGTCGGGCCGCGGGCTGCCCGCGCTCTCGGCCGCCCTCGCGAGCGTCGACTCCGTGTCGATCGACCAGCGGACCCGCCTCGAGCTCACGACCCAGGTCCTCGCCTCCGCTCTCGAGCTGGTGCGGCGCGACGGCCCGGCCGAGGGAGCGACCCTCGGCGGAGTCGAGGCGAACGAGGCCGCCATCCGCGACGGCCTCGAGGCCTCCTACCGCGCGCTCGCCGCCTCCACTCGCGAGCGCGACGAGCGCCTGCGCCTCGTCGACCGGGCCAACGAGGTCCGACGCTGGACGCTGACATGAGCGACGCGCTGTCGACTCCCTGCCCGAACTGCGGCGAGCCGGTCACGACGGGCGACGCGTTCTGCGAGGCCTGCGGGACGCCGCTGATCGTCGCGGCCACCCCCTCCGCTCCGCCCGTCGCCGTCGGAGGATCCGCCGCCTGCGTCTACTGCGGGGGAGCGGTCGCCGAGGACGGCTACTGCGAGCAGTGCGGACGCCCCGCTCCGACCGAGCGCGAGCACTGGGCTGAAGCGCCGCACCCGCTGGTCGGCGGCGTCTGCGACCGCGGGCTCCGGCACCCGGCCAACGAGGACGCGATGGCGCTCGGGGCGACCACCGGCGCCGACGGCTCCCTGAGGACGGCGCTGCTGGTGGTCTGCGACGGGGTCTCCTCGACCCCCGACTCCGACAAGGCGTCGCTCGCCGCGGCCCGTGCGGCACTCAGCGCGCTGCAGGCCGAGGTCGGCGGGGAGAGCGCGGGAGCGGACCGCTGGCGCGCGCTGCTGCAGATGGCCACCGCGCGCGCCTCCGGAGCGATCGACGCGGCCGTGCCCGAGAAGCGGTCGAATCCGCCCTCGTGCACCTTCACCGCGGCGGTGCTGGACGGCGCGCTGCTCGTCACGGGCAACGTGGGCGACAGCCGCAGCTACTGGATGCCGGACGCGGGCGAGCCGCGGCAGCTCACGGTCGACGATTCGTGGGCGCAGGAGCAGATCGCCTCGGGAGTGCCGCGGGAGCAGGCCGAGACGGCGCCCGACGCTCACGCCATCACCCGCTGGCTCGGCGCCGACGCGCACGACGAGGAGCCGCGGGTCGCCTTCGAGGAGCTGACCGAGCCGGGCTGGGTTCTGGTCTGCTCCGACGGGCTGTGGAACTACGCGTCCGCCGCCGAGGACCTCGCGCGCGTGCTGCGCGAGGCGCAGGAGCGGGTGGGCGCGGATCCGGTCACGCTCGCGGAGGCGCTGGCCGCCTGGGCGAACGAGCGCGGCGGGCACGACAACATCACGGCCGCGCTGGCGCGGTTCGACCCGGCGGGTGCGGCGGAGGCAGCGGCTGCAGCGTCCGCTGCCGAGGTGCACGGTGAGGAGACCGGCACAGCCGAGCAGGATGGTGCCGACGCCGGCGCTGCCGACCTCGGCGCTGCGGATCCCGGCGCTGCGGATCCCGGCGCTGCGGGCCCGAGCGCGGCCGACCCCGCCGCCTCGAGCCCCGACGCGGCCACCCCTTCGCCCGACGCCGACGCCTCCCGTCCCACCGACTGAGCGCGCCGATCCGTCCAGACCACCCCTCCACTGCTGGACGGATCGGCACCCCCGCGGCCGTGGTCACGCCCCTACAGTCGTCGCCATGAGCATCGCCGAGCCCGCCACCGCCCTGTCCGTCGTCGGCCACTGGATCGACGGGGCTCCCTCCGACTCCTCGTCCGGCCGCACCGCTCCCGTCTACGACCCGGCGCTGGGAGTCGCGACCAAGGAGGTCGCGCTCGCCGACTCCGCCGAGGTGGACGCCGCCGTCGCCTCCGCGAAGGCCGCCTTCCCCGCCTGGCGCGACACGTCGCTCGCGAAGCGGCAGCAGATCGTCTTCCGCTTCCGCGAGCTCCTCGAGGCGAAGAAGCAGGAGCTCGCCGAGCTGATCACGTCGGAGCACGGCAAGGTCGTCTCGGACGCGCTGGGCGAGATCACTCGCGGGCAGGAGGTCGTGGAGTTCGCGACGGGGCTCGCGCACCACCTCAAGGGCGAGTACTCGGAGCAGGTCTCCACCGGCGTCGACGTCTACTCGACCAAGCAGCCGCTCGGCGTGGTCGGGATCATCTCCCCCTTCAACTTCCCGGCGATGGTGCCGATGTGGTTCTTCCCCATCGCCATCGCCGCCGGCAACACCGTCGTGGTGAAGCCCTCCGAGAAGGACCCGTCCCCGGCGATCTGGCTCGGCGCCCTCTGGAAGGAGGCCGGCCTCCCCGACGGCGTCTACACGGTGCTCAACGGAGACAAGCAGGCCGTCGACGGGCTGCTGACCCACCCGGACGTGCGCTCGATCTCGTTCGTCGGCTCCACCCCGATCGCGCAGTACGTCTACGAGACGGGCACGAAGCACGGCAAGCGGGTGCAGGCGCTGGGCGGGGCGAAGAACCACATGCTGGTGCTCCCCGACGCGGACCTGGACCTCGTCGCCGATTCCGCCATCAACGCCGGCTTCGGCTCGGCGGGGGAGCGGTGCATGGCGATCTCGGTCGTCGTCGCGGTGGAGCCCGTCGCCGACGAGCTCATCACCAGGATCCAGGACAGGGCGTCGAAGCTGCGCATCGGCGACGGCCGCCGTGGCTGCGACATGGGCCCGCTGGTCACCGAGGCGCACCGCGACAAGGTCGCCTCCTACATCGCGATCGCGGAGGAGGACGGCGCGGAGGTCGTCATCGACGGCCGCGGCATCGAGGTCGACGGCGACGCGAACGGGTTCTGGCTCGGCCCGACCCTGCTCGACAAGGTCCCGACGACCTCCCGCGCCTACACGGAGGAGATCTTCGGACCGGTGCTCTCCATCGTCCGCGTCGCCTCCTACGAGGAGGGCGTCGCACTCATCAACAACGGCGCCTTCGGCAACGGCACGGCCATCTTCACCAACGACGGAGGAGCGGCCCGCCGCTTTCAGAACGAGGTCGAGGTCGGCATGATCGGCATCAACGTCCCCATCCCCGTCCCCGTCGCCACGTTCTCCTTCGGCGGCTGGAAAGCGTCCCTCTTCGGCGACACCAAGGCCCACGGAGCCGAAGGCGTCCGCTTCTTCACCCAGCAGAAGGCCATCACCAGCCGCTGGCTCGACCCCTCCCACGGCGGCATCAACCTCGGGTTCCCCCAGCATTCCTAGGCTCTCTCCTCCTTCGTCGTCGATCGCCCGCAGTCGGCTCGGGAGGGTGGTCGGGTATTGCAGAGCGTCGTGCGTTCCGCGCACGTCGATCCGCTGGGACGCGGATCGCCGGTTGCGCTCCGCGGTGCTCGTGAGGCTCTCTCCTCCTGGCGTCGCCGATCGCCCGCAGGCGCGGTACGCGACCCGCTCTTCCCAGCGCGACCACCCTCCCCGGCCGACCGCGGCCGATCGACGACGCAGGAGGAGAGAGGCTCTTGAGCACCGCGCAACCGGCGATCCGCGTGGGAGCGGATCGTCGTGCGCGGTACGCGACCCGCTCTTCCCAGCGTCCCCACCTCCTGAGACCGACCGCGGCCGATCGACGACGCAGGAGGAGATCGGCTATGAGTGGAGCCGCAGCGCCGTCCAGAGCTCGGTGCGGGCGGAGACGTCGTCGAGGTCGAGGCCGAGGGCGCGCTCGACGGCGGTGATGCGGTTGCGGAGGGTGTGACGGTGCACGCCGAGGTCGCGGGCGGCGGGCTCCCAGGCGCCGTTGCGGCGGAGCCAGACGCGGGCGCTCTCGAGCAGCACGGCTCCCTCCGGGGTCAGCAGCGGTGCGAGCATCCGGCGGGCGAGCGGTGCGGCTCCGGCGGCGGCGAGGAGCCCGATCATCCCCTCGGCGGCGACGTCCTCGAAGCGGACCACCGTCCCGTCTCCCGTCCGCTCGGCGGCGCGTCGCGCCTCCTCGAGGCCCCGGTCCAGGTCCGACCAGCCGATCGGGGCGGAGGCGCCGGCGCTCGCGCCGTGCCGCTCCAGCACGGCGGTCAGCGGCTCGAGTCCGTCGGCGGCGGTCACGGCGACGAGCGAGCCGTCCCTCTCGGCGAAGAACAGGCGCGCGCCGTCCTCCTCCGCCACGACCTCCAGCTCGTCGAGGAGCGAGTCGCCGTGCACGGGCGCGCTCAGCACGACCACCCGCACGGGCTCGGCGGGCAGCGGGCTCCCCAGGCGCCGTGCGGTGCTCTCGGCGACGTCGAAGGCTCCCGCCGCCAGCAGCTCGAGCAGTCCGGAGCGCAGCTGCCGGCGGGAGGAGTCCAGCGCCCGCCGCTGCTCCAGCGCGATGCTCGCCAGGGCGATGACGCTCGCGACGAGGTCGCTGCCCGCCGGGTCCAGTGGCGTGCCCGTGCCCACGGCGAGCACCCCGCGCAGGTGGTCGCGGCGCCCGATCGTCTGCAGCGTCACTCCGCCGCCGTCGTCGAGCCGAAGTCCTGCTCGGCTGCCGCGGGTCAGCGCGTGCCTTGCGGCCGCGGCGACCGCCTCCTCCGCCGGCACGTCGAGCCGGGTGGGCAGGTGCACCCTCTGCCCGGCCGCGTCGTAGAGGGCGACCCAGCAGTCCAGCTGCCGCTCCAGCTCGGTGAGGATCGCCGCGAGCCCGTCCGGCCGCAGCGCCGCGCGGGCGACCCGCCGCTGCGCCTCGAGCGACCATTCCAGCCGCTCGCGCTGCTCCCGCGAGATCACGTCTGCGACGAACCGGATGATCCCCATGAACGGAGTCAGGTCCGCCACCTCCAGCAGCGGCAGGCCCTGGCGCTCGCACGCCGTGACGAGAGCGGCGGGCACCTCGTCGTGCACGATGCGGGTGGCGAAGCCGAGCGCGCGGATGCCGCGGCCGCGCAGCCGGGCGACGTACTCCTCCGAGAACTCGGCGCTGTCGTGCCCGGTGAAGTGGACGCCGTCGGTCAGCAGCAGCTGGCCCGACTCGAGCCAGGGCGTCGGATCGACGAGGTCCGAGGAGTGCGCCCACACCAGAGGGGCGTCGAGGTCGGCCTCGTCGTGGACGCCGGCGAGCACGCGGAGGCGGAAGGCCGGTTCGGCCAGCAGATCGCGGACGGTCGCGGGCATGCGCGGCTCCCTTCGACGTTCCGTCCATCGTAGGGTCCGCGGATCGACGGATCCGCACGCCCGCTTCCGAGGCGCGCGCGGCACGATGGGGAGCATGACGTCCTCGACCGCCCCCACCGTCCGCGACAACGCCTCGGTCACCGCCGCCGACCGGTCCCGCGTGTTCCACTCCTGGTCGGCGCAGGGCGCGCTGAACCCGCTGCCGATCGCGGGCGGTCTCGGCGCCGAGGTCTGGGACGTCGACGGCACCCGCTACCTCGACTTCTCGAGCCAGCTCGTGAACGTCACCATCGGCTACCAGCACCCGAAGGTCGTCGCCGCGATCCAGGAGCAGGCGGGCGTCCTCACCACCGTCGGCCCCGCCTACGCGAACGAGACCCGCGCCGAGGCGGCCCGCCTGATCACCGAGCGGGCGCCCGAGGGCATGGAGAAGGTCTTCTTCACCAACGGCGGCGCGGATGCGAACGAGAACGCGATCCGCATGGCGCGGCTGTTCACCGGCCGCGACAAGGTCGTCTCGCTGTACCGCTCGTACCACGGCAACACGGGAGCGGCGATCGTCTCGACCGGCGACTGGCGCCGCATCCCCAACGAGTACTCCCGCGGGCACGTGCACGCCTTCGGGCCCTACCTGTACCGCAGCGAGTTCTGGGCCGAGACCCTCGAGCAGGAGTGCGAGCGCGCCCTCCACCACCTCGAGCGCGTCGTGCAGGCGGAGGGGCCGGAGTCGATCGCCGCGTTCCTCCTCGAGACCATCCCCGGCACCGCCGGCGTGCTCACCCCGCCGCCCGGCTACCTCGCGGGTGTCCGCGAGATCGCCGACCGGTACGGCATCCAGCTGATCCTCGACGAGGTCATGGCGGGCTTCGGCCGCACGGGGGAGTGGTTCGCCTTCGACGCCTTCGACGTGCGCCCCGATCTGATCACCTTCGCGAAGGGCGTCAACTCCGGCTACGTCCCGATCGGCGGCGTCGTCATCTCGGATCCGATCGCCCACCACTTCGACGAGCGCGTCTTCCCCGGCGGTCTCACCTACTCGGGCCACCCGCTCGCCGCGGCCAGCGTCGTCGCGACGCTCCAGGCGATGGAGGAGGAGGGGATCGTCCACAACGCGCGCACCATCGGCTCGGAGCACCTGGCCCCCGGCCTGGCGGCGCTCGAGGCGAAGCACGACCTGATCGGCGAGGTCCGGGGCTCCGGAGTGTTCTGGGCGCTGGAGCTGGTCACCGACCGGGCCGCGCGCACCCCGCTGCCGGCGGCCTCCGTCGCCCGCCTCAAGACCGACCTGCTGTCCCGCGGTCTCCTGCCCTTCACCGCCGACAACCGGATCCACGTGGTCCCGCCGGCCGTCATCACCCCCGCCGAGGTCGCCCGCGGCCTCGGCATCCTCGACGACGCCCTCACCGCCTTCAGCGGCTGACCGCACTCTGTGCCGCAGGCGGCGGCGTCCCCGCGAGGCGTATCCGGGGATCCGCGTTCCAGCGGATCCCCGTCGCCGTGCGCATCCCGCTCCTCGGGACCCGGCCGCGCGCTCGAGCCGACTGCGGGACGCCGCGCGGGGAGCGGCGTTCTCGCGAGGCGTATCCGGGGATCCGCGTTCCAGCGGATCCGCGTCGCCGTGCGCGTCCCGCTCCTCGGGACCCGGCCGCGCGCTCGAGCCGACTGCGGGACGCCGCGCGGGGAGCGGCGTTCTAACCAGCGGCGCCGTCGCGAGGCGTATCCGGGGATCCGCGTTCCAGCGGATCCGCGTCGCCGTGCGCCTGCCGCTCCTCGGGACCCGGCCGCGCGCTCGAGCCGACTGCGGGACGCCGCGCGGGGAGCGGCGCCGTCGCGAGGCGTATCCGGGGATCCGCGTTCCAGCGGATCCGCGTCGCCGTGCGCCTGCCGCTCCTCGGGACCCGGCCATGCGCTCGAGCCGACTGCGGGACGCCGCGCGGGGAGCGGCGCCGTCGCGAGGCGTATCCGGGGATCCGCGTTCTAGCGGATCCGCGTCGCCGTGCGCATCCCGCTCCTCGGGACCCGGCCATGCGCTCGAGCCGACTGCGGGACGCCGCGCGGGGAGCGGCGTCCTAACCAGCACTGTGCAAGGCGAACGCCGTCACGAACCCGATCACCGCGTACAGCCCGGTGAGCACGTCGTCGCGGTCGAACGCCTCGGGAATCATCGTGTTCGAGATCATGGCGAGGATCGCGCCGGCGGCGACGGTCGTCACGAAGGCCACGACCGCGCCCGGTGCGGTGGCGAAGACCAGGAAGCCGACCAGCGCTGCGGCGGCCGAGATCGCGGCGATCCCGCCCCAGACGGTGAAGACGTAGCGGGCGGAGCGGCCGTCGGCTTTCATGCCGACCGTCGAGGACAGGCCCTCGGGGAGGTTCGAGATCGCGACCGCGGCGACGATGGGCACGCTGATCGCCGCTCCCGCTCCGCCCTGGGCGACCGAGAGGCCGAGCACGATCGATTCGGGGACCCCGTCGATCAGGGCGCCGGCCGCGATGGCCGCGCCTCCTCCTCCGCCCGACCCCTTCGCGCTCTTGCGGTTCCCCGCGCCGGCGCGGGTGAGCAGCGCGTCCGCACCGACGAAGACGACGGCTCCCGCGAGCGTGCCGAGGATCGTCGGGAGCAGTCCTCCGTCGTCCGCCGCCTCCTGCACGAGCTCGTAGGCGAGCGCCGAGATCAGCACCCCTGCTCCGAAGGCGGAGATCGCGGCGGTGAGCTTCGGGGGCACGCGCACGAACCAGGCGAGCGCGGCGCCGATCAGGAGGGTGGCGCCGCCGATGGCGCCGCTGGCGAGGGCGAGGGTCCAGGGAGGCACGGCTCCACCCTGGCACCGGCGGCGTCCGGTCGCGGCGGGCTTGACGGGGGCGCTCCGGCGGCGCTCGACCCGCCTCCGCCCGCCCCGACAGCTGTCGTGCAGGCGTCCGGCCGCGATGCCCGGCCGATCCTCGGCGATGGAGGGCCGCTCGGGCCGGGCGTCCCCGTAAACTGCCGGAATGGCGGAGTTCAGCGCGAGTGTTTTCCAGAACGAGTTCCTCTCGGACGGCGCCACCGACGTGCACGCCATCATCACGGTGACCGCGTCCGGCACGGGGGTCGCCGGGTCCGACGGGGCCGCGGCCGAGATCATCATCGTGGACTGCTCCGGATCGATGACCGGCGAGAACATGACGGCCGCCAAGCGCGCCGCCGCCGTGGCCGTCGACCAGATCCTGGACGGCACCTTCTTCGCCGTCGTGGCCGGATCCGAGCGCGCCGACCGCGCCTTCCCGTACCCCAACGCCACCGTCTCGATGGTGCGGATGGAGCCGGGGGCGCGAGCCGCAGCGAAGGAGGCGATCGGCTACCTCCAGGCCGACGGCGGCACCGCGATGGGCACCTGGCTGACCCTCGCCCGCCAGCTGTTCGCGACCGTGCCGGAGGCGACGCAGAGGCACGCGATCCTCCTCACCGACGGCAAGAACGAGCACGAGTCGCGGATGCAGCTGGACGCGGCGATCCGCGCGGCGTCGGGCGACTTCCAGTGCGACGTGCGCGGCGTCGGCTCCCGCTGGATCGTCGAGGAGGCGCGCACCATCGCGAGCGCCCTGCTGGGCACCGTGGGCCTGATCGCGAACCCGGCCGACATGGCGGCCGACTTCGAGTCGCTGATGCGGGCGTCGATGGGCCGGGGAGTCGCCAACGGCGAGCTCCGCGTCTGGACTCCGCAGGGCGCGCAGCTGCTCTTCGTCCGCCAGGTCGCTCCGAACCTCGAGGACCTCAGCTCCCGGCGGAACGCCGTGAACCCGCTCACCGGCGCCTACCCGACCGGCGCCTGGGGCGACGAGTCGCGGGAGTACCACGTGGCGGTCCGGGTCGCGTCGAAGCCGGTCGGCTCGGAGCAGCTCGCCGCGCGGGTGCAGCTCAGCGTGCGCGACGAGGTGGTCGCCTCCGCCCTGGTGAAGGCGCGCTGGACGGACGACTCCGCCCTGACCGCCCGCATCGACCCCGCCGTCGCCCACTACACCGGCCAGACCGAGCTCGCCTCGGCGATCCAGGACGGGCTCGCAGCCAAAGCGCGGGGCGACGAGGCGACCGCCACGGTCAAGCTCGGGCGGGCGGTGCAGCTCGCCTCCGTCACCGGGAACGACGAGGCGACCGCGAAGCTGCGGAAGGTCGTCGAGATCGACGACCCGAACGAGGGCACCGTGCGGCTCAAGCGGGGCGTGGACCGCCTCGACGAGATGGCGCTGGACACCGCGTCGACCAAGACCACGCGGGTGCGCAAGTGAGCTTCCGCTGCCCCGAGGGGCACACCTCGCAGTCCGGCGACTACTGCGACGTCTGCGGGGCGCCCATCGGTGCCGCTGCGGCCCCGTCGCCCGCTCCCGCCGCGCCGACCACCGCGATCCCGACCGGACCCTCGGTCTGCCCGCACTGCTCGTTCCCGAACGAGCCCGGCGCCCTGTTCTGCGAGAACTGCGGCTACGACTTCACGACCGGCTCCCTCCCCGAGGCCGATCCGTTCACCTCCTCCGGCGCCGTCCGCGCTCCGGGCGAGGTCGGCGGCTCCGCGACGCCGTCGGGGGACCCGGCCCAGCACCTGGGCGAGGCGCCCGCGCCGCAGGCCGATCCCGCGGCTCCGACCGAGCTGGTCCCGGAGCAGGAGGCCGGCTTCGACACCCCCGTCGCGACCGCGCCGCCCGCCGCTCCGCCGACCGAGGTGATCCCGGAGGCCCCTGCACCCGAGGCCGCAGCCCCCGACGCGGCACCCGGGGCCTCAGCGTCGGAGGAGGAGGCCGCGTCCGCGCCTGTCACCGGCTCCGCCCGCCCCGCCTCCGCCTCCGCGGACCCGGACCGCCCGTGGATCGCCGAGCTCTGGGTCGACCCGGAGTGGTACGCCGAGCAGCGCGCCGACGACCCCATGCCCTCGCCCGGCCCGCCCGCGACCGTCGTCCTCCGCGAGCGCACCCTGCTCGTCGGCCGCCCGTCCGTCTCCCGCGGCATCTCGCCGCAGGTGGACTGCGGCTCCGACTCCGGTGTCTCGCGGCGCCACTGCCAGCTGAGCACCGACGGCTACCGCTGGTGGGTCGAGGATCTGCAGTCGGCGAACGGCACGTACCTGGCCCCGGCCGGGGCGCCGCTCCCGCAGTCGCCGATCGCCGCCGGTCAGCGCCGCGAAGTCGAGGAGGGCGATCGGATCTACGTGGGCGCCTGGACGCGGATCGTGCTCCGTCCCGCGTTCCCGGGCGAGGCCTAGGGGCCCGCGTCCGAACGGTCAGCGACCGACGAGCGCTCCGAGCATCCACGACAGCGCCGCGATCGCGCCGACGCCGACCACGCTCGAGCCGATGATCACGGAGCGCCGGATCCGTGCCGCGCGCGAGTCCGAGGCGGTCGGCGCGCCCGAAGCCGAGCCCGTCGTCATCCCGCCGCGGAGCCGGTGCGCGACCTCGTCGGCGGTCGGCCGCTTCTCCGGGTCCCTCTGTGTCATCGAGGTCAGCAGCGCCCGCCACTCCGCCGGCAGGGTGTCGGGCACGGAGGGGCTGCGGTGGAGGCGGGCGATCGCCGCCTCGAGGACGGTGCCCGAGTACTCCCGGTGACCGGTGATCGCCTCGAGGAGGACCAGGCCGAGGGAGAAGACGTCGCTCGCTCCGCTGATCGGCTCGCCCGCGACCTGCTCCGGGCTGACGAAGCTCGCGGTGCCGATCACGACGCCGTCGCTGGTCAGGCGGGAGCCGTCCATGAAGTGGGCCACGCCGAAGTCGGTGAGCTTGGCGGTGCGGGCGTAGCCGCTGGAGGCGACCTCGCTGACCAGGATGTTCGCGGGCTTCACGTCGCGGTGCACGACGCCGCGCTCGTGCAGGTAGGCCAGGGCCTCCGCGAGCTGTGTGCCGATCGCCGCGACCTCCGCCGCCGGGAGGGGGCCGGACTCGAGCCGCGCCTCCATCGTGGGGTCGGCGACGAGCTCCATCACGACGTAGCGGCGGACCTCGCCGCCGAAGTTGTGCAGCCCCGCGTCGAAGAGGTTGACGATGCCGGGGTGGGCGAAGGAGCTCAGCATCCGCACCTCGCGCTCCTGGCGGGCCACGTCCTCGGGGTTCGAGGCCTCCGCGCGGAACACCTTCACGGCGACCTCGCGCTGCACGGTCTCGTCGCGGGCCCGGTAGACCGAGCCCATCCCGCCGGAGCCGATGCGCTCGATCAGGTAGTAGCGGCCGGCCACCTTCTGCTGGGCGGCGTTCGCGGCGACGGTACTCATGGTGATCCCGCCTTCCGCTCGAACGGTGCGCTCCGGAGCGCACGAGGTGGGCGCCTGCGACGACGGTACCCCGGGGCGGCGCCGGCCGGGTCGGCGGAACGGGGGGATTGACACTCCCGGCCCCGGACTGGGGGACGAATGGCCGCTCAGCGCACCGATCCGCACCCCCCGCCGCGGGGTCAGCGGAGGCCGCTGCGCGCGAAGCCCTGCACGAAGTAGCGCTGGAACACCAGGAACAGCACCACCATCGGCACGACGTTCACCAGGGCGAACGCCATGGTCGCTCCGTAGTCGCTGCCGAACTGCCCCTGGAGGAAGAGCAGCCCGATCGGGAGCGTGAACAGCGCGTTCTCCTTCAGGGCGATGAGCGGCCAGGCGAAGTCGTTCCAGGAGCCGAGCAGCGACATGAAGAAGAGCACGGCGATGAGCGGCTTCGAGAGGGGGAGGACGATGGCCGTGAACACGCGGAAGTGCCCGGCGCCGTCGATCCGGGCCGCCTCGATCAGGTCCCGCGGGATCGCGAGGATGAACTGCCGCGCCAGGAACAGCCCGAACGCCGACGCCGCCGTCGGCAGGATCACCGCCCAGTAGCTCCCGTAGAGGCCGAGGTCGGTGACGAGCCGGAACAGCGCCACCATGATCACCTGCACGGGCAGGGTGAGCGTCGACAGGGCCAGGAGGAAGAGCACTCCGGATCCGCGGAACCGCAGCTGCGCGAAGGCGTAACCGCCGAGCAGGTTGATCGTCACGGTGATCAGGGCGGTGACCAGGCTGATCGCGAGGGAGTTGCCGAACCAGGTCGCCACGGGGAACGACGAGAACACGCGCTCGAAGTTCACCAGCGTCAGCTCGCGCGGCCAGAGGCGGAGGGTGCCGCCGAGCAGCTCGGACCGCGAGGAGAACGCGACGACGACCATCCAGTACAGCGGGAAGACGATGACCACCGAGACGCCGAGGGCGAGGGCGAGGCGGAGCAGGCGCGAGGTGCGCGACGTGCGGATCATTCGACGAGGTCCCTCGAGCGGTTGGTGCGCCACTGCACCGCGGTGAAGATCATGGTCAGGATCAGCAGCACGATGCCGATGGCCGCGGCGTAGCCCTGGTCGCGGGTGACGAAACCGGTGTCGTAGGCGTAGGTCACGAGCACCGAGGTCGCGTTCTGCGGTCCGCCGCCGGTGAGCACGAAGACGATGTCGAACACCTGGAACGAGTAGATGACGTTGAGGATGAGCAGGAAGAACGACGACGGGCCGACCAGCGGCAGCGTCACGTGGCGGAACTGCTGCCACGCGTTCGCTCCGTCGAGCCGGGCCGCCTCGTAGAGCGCCGGGTTCACCCCCTGCAGCCCCGCCAGGTAGATCAGCATGTTGAAGCCGGTGCGCCACCACAGGGTGACGAGCACCACGGAGGCGAAGGCCGCAGCTCCGCCGGACTGCCAGGCGATGCGGGGGAGGCCGATCGTCTGGAGCATGCCGTCGAGCACGCCGCTGTTCTCGTCGAAGATCAGCACGCCCATCAGCGCCGTCGCCACGCCGGAGACCGCCATCGGCAGGATGAGGATGCTGCGGAACACCGGACGCGCGGGCAGCACCGAGTTCATCAGCACCGCCGCGCCGAGGCCCAGCGCCATCGAGAGCGGGGTCACGATCAGGGTGAACAGCGCCGTGTTCAGCGTCGAGCGCCAGAAGAGGCCGTCGCCGAGCAGCCGCGCGTAGTTGTCGAGCCCGACGAAGACGCCGTCGCCGAAGCCGTTCGTGCGCTGGAAGCCGATCAGGAACGCGCCGCCCAGGGGGACGAACACGAACAGGCCGAGCATCAGCAGGTTCGGCGCGAGGAACGCGTAGGCGGCCGCCGTCTCGCGGGCGGGGGCGCGGGAGGTGCGCCGAGGGCGGGCGGTCACCGCCTCCGGCGCGAGGACCGACCGGCTCACTGCGTCGCGGCCGCGATGCCGGAGGTGAGGCCGGCGATGGTGTCCTCGGTGCTGCGCCCGCCGACGAAGGCCTGCTCCAGCTGCTCCTTGAGCACCGTGATGATCGCGGCCATGTCGGGCGAGGCGACCTGCGCCGAGTCGGACGCCTGGACGGTGCCCGCCTGGCCGAGGAACACCTCGGCGAGCTCGGGGCGCACGGCGAACTCGATGCCCGACTCCGTGAGGTCGCGACGGGTGGGGAGGAGGGAGGCGCCGGCGCAGAAGTCGCGCATCGCCTCCTCCTCCGTCACGAACGCGAGGAAGGAGGCGGCCAGCTCCGGGTTCTTCGCGGCCTTGGTCGCGACGAGGGCGTTGCCGCCGAAGTCGCCGCCTCCGCGCACGTTGCGCGGGGAGTAGGTGGCGCCCCACTCGAAGTCGAGGGTGGAGTCGGCGTCGGGGATGAGGAACGCGCCGGCGAAGGTCATCGCGGTGGTCTGCGAGTACCAGAGGTCGCTGGCGTAGGTGGTCGCCTGCACGGAGCTGCTCGGCGGCACGAGGCCGTCGGTGAAGAAGCTGCGGCTGAAGTCGATCGCGGCGCGGCCGGCGGCGGAGTCGATCGCGGGCCCGGACAGGTCCTCGGTGAGGAAGCGGCCGTCGGCCTGGAAGAGCAGGCTGAGCCAGCGCGTGACGCCGTTGCCCTGCCAGTTGTAGGCGAAGGGGTAGCGCTCGGCGGGGAGCGAGGCGCGCAGCTTCCGCCCGACCTCGGTGAACTCCTCCCAGGTCCACGCCTCCTCGGGCGAGGAGGGGAAGGAGGTGACGCCCGCGTCGGCCAGCACCTGGGTGTTGTAGAGGATCAGCGAGGTGTCGGTGTGGTGGGGGACGCCGAAGGGGCTCCCGCCGCTCTGCACCGCGGCCCAGGCCGGATCGGTGAACCGCTCGGCGACGTCGGAGTCGAGGAAGCCCGACAGGTCCAGGAGCTGGTCGCGGCCGGCGTAGCTGCCGAACGTGTAGTACGGGACCCGGAAGACGTCCGGTGGGTTCCCCGCCTGCAGCTGCGCGTCGATGTTGGTGAACATCTGCTCGTACGGGACCGCGTTGAGGGTCACGGTGGCGCCGGCGTTCGCCGTCTGGAACGCGTCGATCGCGCGCTGGAAGCCGGCCAGCTCGGCGTCGGTGCCCCAGGTGGTGAAGGTGAGGGTGTCGCTGCCGGCGCTCGCCGCGGGGCCCGCGGGGGCGAAGCCGCAGCCGGAGAGGACCGGGACGGAGGCGGCGACGCCGAGCGCTCCGAGGAAGCGGCGGCGGTCGAGGACCGCGCGTCCGAGCTGCGAGAGGTCGAGAGCCCCCGCGGGGAGCCCCTTGCTGGTCAGGCCCATGACGGCCTCCTTCCGGGGGCCAGCGGCAGGCTCCCGGGGGCAGGCTATTCCGGCAGGGCCGAGGGAATCGTGGCTGGACGGATCGGCCGATCCATGAGAGGAGCGGCCGATCCGCGCGGCGGGCGTTCAGCCGCGGCGGCCGAGCATCCCCTCGAACGAGCCGTCGAGCGCCCACGGGTCGGGCGTGGAGCCCGAGCGGGAGGAGCGGGCGGCCTGATCGGCCAGCTCGCGTCCGGCGCGCTCGATGCGCGAGGGCAGCGCCCGTCCGTCCTCGGTCGCGCCGCCCCAGTCGTCCGTCGCCGCGAACACGGTGGTCGCGAGGGGCGCCGCGTGCAGGTAGGTGAAGAGCGGGCGCATCGCGTAGTCGACGGCCAGGGAGTGGCGGGGGGACCCGCCCGTGGCCGCCAGCAGCACGGGCAGGCCGCGCAGCGCCTCGGTGTCGAGCACGTCGACGAACGACTTGAAGAGCCCGCTGTAGCTGGTGGTGAAGATCGGCGTCACGGCGATCAGGCCGTCGGCGCCGGCGACCGCGTCGAGCGCGGTCTGCAGTGCGGGGCTCGCGAAGCCGGTGAGGAGGTTGTTCGTGACGTCGTGCGCGAGGTCGCGCAGCTCCACGACGCTCCGCTCGACGGCGAAGCCCTGCTCGGTGAGGGAGGACTCGGCGGCGTCGGCCAGGCGGTCGGCGAGCAGCCGGGTCGAGGACGGCTGGCTGAGGCCGGCCGAGAGGACGGTGATCCTGCGGGTGTCCATGGAGAGCTCCTGACTAGACGGTGACGGGCTCGGCCGCGGGCTGCGCGTCGCGCGCGGCCACGAGGGAGGCGTGGGTGGGGGCGTCGGGCACGTGCGCGGGGCGGCCCTCGGCGAAGCCGGCGCGGAGGGCGGGGAGGATCTCGCCGAGCATGTCCATCTGCTCCAGGACGGTCTTCAGCGGGAGTCCCGCGTGGTCCATCAGGAAGAGCTGGCGCTGGTAGTCGCCGACGTACTCGCGGAAGCCGAGGGTGCGGTCGATGATCTGCTGCGGGGAGCCGACGGTGAGCGGGGTCTGCTCCGTGAAGTCCTCGAGCGAGGGGCCGTGGCCGTAGACGGGGGCGTTGTCGAAGTAGGGGCGGAACTGCGAGACCGCGTCCTGCGAGTTCTTCGCCAGGAAGATCTGCCCGCCGAGGCCGACGATCGCCTGGTCGGCGGTCCCGTGGCCGTAGTGCTCGAAGCGCTGGCGGTAGAGCTGCACCATCTTCTGGGTGTGCGAGGCGGGCCAGAAGATGTGGTTCGCGAAGAAGCCGTCGCCGTAGTAGGCGGCCTGCTCGGCGATCTGAGGGGAGCGGATCGATCCGTGCCACACGAACGGCGCGACACCGTCGAGGGGGCGCGGGGTCGACTGGAAGCCCTGGAGGGGAGTGCGGAACTGGCCCTCCCAGTCGACGAAGTCCTCGGTCCACAGGCGGTGCAGCAGGTCGTAGTTCTCGATCGTCAGCTCGATGCCGCGGCGGATGTCCTTGCCGAACCACGGGTAGACGGGGCCGGTGTTGCCGCGGCCGAGCATCAGGTCGACGCGGCCGCCGGCGAGGTGCTGGAGCATCGCGTAGTCCTCGGCGAGCTTCACGGGGTCGTTCGTGGTGATGAGGGCCATCGCGGTGGAGAGCGTGATCCTCTCGGTCTTCGCCGCGAGGTAGCCGAGCGTGGTGGTGGGGGAGGAGGACCAGAACGGCGGGTTGTGGTGCTCGCCCAGGGCGAAGACGTCGAGGCCGATCTCCTCCGCCTTCAGCGCGATCGCGAGGGTCGCCTGGATCTTCTCGGACTCGGACGGGGTCTGTCCGGTCGTGGGGTCGGTCGTGATGTCGCTGACCGTGAAGATGCCGAACTGCATCAGGCGCTCCTTCTGTCCTCCGGCCCGGTGGGGCCTGGTCCATGCGTTTGCATGTACATCCTCATTCAACCACGTGCAGCCGGATCTATTCCCGAGGATCCCCGGGCCTCCGCCGGGCTGTCGCAGGACGGCGGAGGCGCCGTGCCCGGACGTCGCCGACCCGCCCCGCTCGCCCCGCGGCCGCCCGAAACATCCCCGCAATACGCCCCGCACTAGAGTCGTGCCATGGGTGACCTCTTCGACGGATACGGGTCCCAGAAGGTCGAGCGGCCCGACACGGGCGCCACCCCCTGGGACGAGATGTTCGCCGACGTGGCGTCGACCGGAGGCCCCGACGGGGTCCGCGGCGCCTACCGCGACATCTACTCCTCGCTCGCGCGGATGACCCAGGAGGAGCTGCGCGGCCGCACCGACGCGCTCGCCTCCTCCTACCTCGCGCAGGGCGTCACCTTCGACTTCGCGGGGGAGGAGCGGCCGTTCCCGCTCGACGCCGTCCCCCGGGTGATCGAGCGCGCCGAGTGGAACGAGGTGCAGACCGGCATCAAGCAGCGCGTCCGTGCTCTCGAGGCGTTCCTCGCCGACGTCTACGGCCCGCAGAACGCCGTGGCCGACGGCGTCATCCCCGCCGGGCTGATCTCGAGCTCCAGCCACTTCCACCGGCAGGCCGCGGGCATCGTCCCCGCGAACGGCGTGCGGATCCAGGTGTCCGGGATCGACCTGATCCGAGACGAGAAGGGCGGCTGGCGGGTCCTCGAGGACAACGTCCGAGTGCCCTCCGGCGTCTCCTACGTCATCTCGAACCGCCGGGTGATGGCGCAGACGCTGCCCGAGCTGTTCGTCTCGATGCGGGTGCGCCCGGTCGGCGACTACCCGAACAAGCTGCTGCAGGCCCTCCGCGCCTCCGCCCCCGAGGGCGTCGACGACCCGACCGTGGTCGTGCTCACCCCGGGCGTCTACAACTCCGCCTACTTCGAGCACACCCTCCTCGCCCGCCTCATGGGCGTGGAGCTGGTCGAGGGCCGCGACCTGTTCTGCACGGGCGGCAAGGTGTTCATGCGCACCACCTCCGGCCCGACCCGGGTCGACGTGATCTACCGCCGCGTGGACGACGAGTTCCTCGATCCGCTGCAGTTCCGCGCCGACTCGATGCTCGGCTCGCCCGGGCTGATGCTCGCGGCCCGGCTCGGGAACGTCACGATCGCCAACGCGGTCGGCAACGGCGTCGCCGACGACAAGCTCGTCTACACCTACCTGCCCGACCTCATCCGCTACTACCTCTCGGAGGAGCCGGTGATCAAGAACGTCGACACGTGGCGGCTCGAGGACCCGGGAGCGCTCGAGGAGGTGCTCGACCGCCTCGACGAGCTCGTCGTGAAGCCGGTCGACGGCTCCGGCGGCAAGGGCCTGGTCGTCGGGCCGGCCGCCTCGGCGAAGGAGCTCGCGGAGCTGCGCTCCCGCCTCCAGGCCGACCCGCGCGGCTGGATCGCGCAGCCGGTCGTGCAGCTCTCCACCATCCCCACCCTCGTCGACGACGGGATGCGCCCCCGGCACGCCGACCTGCGGCCCTTCGCCGTGAACGACGGCACCGACGTCTGGGTGCTGCCCGGCGGCCTGACCCGCGTCGCGCTCCCGGAGGGGCAGCTCGTCGTCAACTCGTCGCAGGGCGGCGGATCGAAGGACACCTGGGTGGTCGGCCTCGAGGAGGCGCGCAGCGCCGAGCCCGAGGCGCGCGACATCCAGGCGCTCGTCGCCGAGCAGGCCGCGGTCACCAGCTCCATCCCGATCGTCTACCCGCTCAACCACACGCCCGACCACTCGCCGCAGGACGCGCCGAACACCGACCAGGACCAGCAGCAGCAGCAGACGCTCGCGGCGGGGGAGGACGACTGATGCTCTCCCGGATCGCCGAGTCGCTGTTCTGGATCGGCCGCTACATCGAGCGGTCCGACGGCACCGCCCGCATCCTCGACGTCCACCTCCAGCTCCTGCTCGAGGACCCGTGGATCGACGAGGACACGGCCTGCCGCTCGCTCCTGTCGGTGATGGGGTCGACCCCGCCCGACGACATGCGCGAGATCACCCGCGCCGACGTGCTGGCGATCCTCGCGATCGACCGCACGAACCCCGCCTCGATCGCCTACTCGCTCGGCGCGGCCCGCGAGAACGCCCGCCGGGCGCGCGAGATCGTCTCGACCGAGCTCTGGGAGTGCCTCAACACCACGCGCACACGGATGCCGCGCCGCGTCTCGGGCGAGCGGGTGTCGGAGTTCTTCAGCTGGGTGAGGGAGCGCTCCGCCCTCGCCGTCGGCATCATCGAATCGGCGACCTCGCGCGACGAGGCCTGGCAGTTCTTCACCCTCGGCCGCTCGATCGAGCGCGCCGACATGACCGCCCGCCTGCTCGCCACCCGCTCGCTGACCGAGGCGAGCGGCCCCTCCTGGACCACGATCCTCCGCTCCTGCGGCGCCTACGAGGCGTACCTGCGCACCTACCGGGGCGTGCCGAGCGCGCGGAACGCGGCCGAGTTCCTCCTCCTGGACCGGCTGTTCCCGCGCTCGATCCTCTTCTCGGTCTCGCGGGCGGAGGCGTGCATGCGCGACATCGAGCCGCGCACCGGCCGCATCGGCCACTCCGGCGACGCGCAGCGCGTCCTCGGGCGGATCCGCAGCGAGCTGGAGTTCCGGCCGATCACCGACATCCTCGAGGACCTCCCGCGGCACATGGACAGCGTGCAGGAGGCGACCTCGGCCGCGTCCGAGGCGATCCGCCAGCGGTACTTCCCCACCAACGTCATGCCGAGCTGGATCGGGGAGGCGCTGTGAGCAGGCTGCGCATCAGGCACACCACGGGCTTCACCTACGCGGGGGACGTGGTCGCGTCCTACAACGAGGCGCGGATGCTCCCCGCTTCCTCGGACGGGCAGCTGGTGCTGTTCTCGAACCTCGACATCCGGCCGGTGACCTCGGTGCACGCCTACACCGACTACTGGGGCACCCGCGTCTCGTCGTTCGACGTGCTCGACGCCCACCGCGAGCTCTCGCTGACGGCGACCTCGCTCGTCGAGATCCGGCCGAAGCAGCACCCCGACCACCCGACCGGGTGGGATCAGCTGTCCGAGCAGGTCGAGACGCGCACCGAGTACGTGGAGCAGTCGAAGCAGACCCACCGCACCGCGCCGCCGGAGGACCTCGCGGCGATGGCGCGCTCGCTCGCGGACGAGGCGGCCGGCCCGTGCGAGGCCGCGCTCACGATCGCCGAGACGATCGGCCGGGCGATGACCTACCGGCAGGGCGTCACCGGCGTGCACTCCACCGCGACGGAGTCGTGGACCGCGCGCGAGGGCGTCTGCCAGGACATCACGCACATCGTGCTCGGGGCTCTGCGCTCGGTGGGCATCCCGGCGCGCTACGTCTCGGGCTACCTGCACCCCAAGCCGCACGCGGAGATCGGCGAGACCGTGGTGGGGGAGTCCCACGCCTGGGTCGAGTGGTTCTGCGGAGGAGCGTGGCGCGGCTACGACCCGACGAACCTGATCGACATCGGCGACCGCCACGTCATCGTCGGCCGGGGCCGCGACTACAACGACATCGCGCCGTTGCGCGGGGTGTTCGCCGGGCCCCGCTCGTCGAAGCTCTTCGTCCGCGTCGAGATCACCCGCGAGGCCTGAGGGCGGGCGGCGGTCGCGCCCCCCGTCGGGGGCGACCCGTCGAGTGGGCGGTCCGCGGATCCGCCCGGCGTGCGGACCGGCCGACGGAGCCTAGGCGCGCGGGCGCAGCAGGGGGACTCCGCCGGTGGCGGGCAGAGCCTCCGGCCCGGGGGCCGCGAGCCGGACGGCGCGGCGCAGGCGGAGGTGGAAGGCGAGGCCGATGGCGGCCGCCGCGATCCCGGAGGCGGCGCCGACCAGCATCGCCTGGCGCGGACCGTAGGCGTTCGCGACCCAGCCGATCAGCGGGGCGCCGATCGGGGTGCCGCCGACGAAGATGGCCATGTAGAGCGCCATGACCCGGCCCCGCATCTCGGGGGCGGTCGAGAGCTGCACGTAGCCGTTGGCCGAGGTCATCAGCGTCTGCGCCGCGATGCCGATGAAGGGGAGCAGGATCGCGAACGCCCAGACCGTCGGCATGACGCCGGCCAGCGCGAGCGCGACGCCGAACGCCGCGGAGGCGCCGACGATGAGCCGGAGCCTCGGGCGGTCGCGGCGAGCCGAGAGGAGCGCCCCCAGCACCGAGCCGACGGCGATGGCGGAGGAGAGCAGGCCGAACTCGCTCGCCCCCATGTCGAACTCGACGGTCGCCATCGTCGAGGCGAAGATCGGGAAGTTCAGGCCGAACGTGCCGATCAGGAACACGATCGCGAGCACCACGAGGATGTCCGGCCGCTTCGACACGTAGCGGAACCCCTCCAGCAGCGCACCCGGGCCGCGGGTGGCGCGCGGGGCGCTGCGGAGCTGGTCGCGGTGGAGTGCGCGCAGCGAGAGCAGGACGGCGAGGAAGCTCGCGGCGTTGAGGAGGAAGACCCAGCCGGAGCCGACCGCGGCGATGAGCAGGCCCGCGAGGGCCGGTCCGATCATCCGCGCCGAGTTGAAGGAGGCCGAGTTCAGCGAGACGGCGTTGGTGAGGTCGCGCTCCTCGACCAGCGCCGAGACGAACGTCTGGCGCACGGGCGCGTCGATCGCCGCGGCGAAGCCGAGCAGCAGGGCGAAGAGGTAGACCATCCAGAGCTGGACGACCCCGGTCACGACGATGAGTCCCAGGCCGAGGCCGAGCGCGCCCATCGCGCCCTGGGTGGCCATCAGGAGCTTCCGCCGGTCGAAGCGGTCGGCGATGAAGCCGGAGAAGGGGACCATCACGAGCTGCGGTCCGAACTGCAGCGCCATGGTGACGCCGAGCGCCGTCGCGTCGTGGTCGGTCAGGTCGTTGATCACGATCCAGTCCTGGGCCGTGCGCTGCATCCAGGTGCCGACGTTCGAGACCATCGCGCCCGCGAACCAGATGCGGTAGTTCGGCACGGCGAGGGAGCGGAACATCGCGCTCATCGGTCGGCCACCGCGCGCAGGACCGCTGCCGCGTCGTGGAGCAGGCGCAGGTCCTCGGGAGGGAGCTCCTCGAGGCGCGCCACGAGCCAGGCGTCGCGGCTGCGGCGCACGTCGAGCACCAGTGCGGTGCCGGCCCCGGTGGGGCGGATGCGGGTGACGCGGCCGTCGGCGGGGTCGGCGAGGCGCTCCGCGAGTCCTTCGTCGACCAGGCAGCCGACCGTGCGGGTCATCGAGGGCGGGCGGACCCGCTCCGCCTCGGCCAGCTCGCCGAGCGTCTTCGCGCCCTCGCGGTGCAGGAGCGCGAGCACGCTGAACTGCGGATCGCTGAGCTCGTGCTGGGCCTTCTCCTGCCGGAGCCGCCGTCCGAGCCGGCCGACCGCTGCCCGCACCTCGCCCGCGAGGGAGGTCAGCGGGAGATCGGTCTGCGGGGTCTCGGTCGGAGGGGTCTCGGTCTGCAGGGTCTCGGTCGATGGCACATAGTTAGCCTAACAAAAGAAATGCCCGATCAGGAGGAGGTCCGCGCGGTCCGCACCGCTCCGATGCTCGCGGCGACCACGAGCGCGATCCCGACGGCCTCGACGGCGCTGAGGCGCTGGCCGAGCACGAGGAAGCCCGAGAGCGCGGCCGCCCCGGGGGAGAGCGACATCAGGATCGAGAAGGTGGAGGAGCGCAGGCGCCGCAGCGCCAGCAGCTCCAGCGCGTAGGGCACCGCGGAGGAGAGCACCGCTACGGCGAGCCCGAGGAGCAGCACCGGCGGCACCACCAGGGCGGGTCCGGCGGAGGCGATGCCGAACGGCAGCGACACGATCGCGCCGGCCGCCAGCGCCAGCGCGAGCCCGTCGATCCCCTGGAACCGCCCGCCGGTGCGGCCGGCGAAGACGATGTACGCGGCCCAGAGCACAGCGGCCCCCAGCGCGAAGCCGACGCCGACCGGGTCCAGCGCCGAGAACCCGCCCTGCGACAGGGTCACCACTCCGGCCAGCGCGAGCACCGCCCAGACCAGGCTCAGCACGCTCCTCCCGGCGATCACCGAGAGCGTCAGCGGCCCGAGCACCTCGAGGGTGACGGCGGCGCCCTGCGGGATCCGGGCGATGGCCTCGTAGTAGCAGGCGTTCATCCCGCCGAGGGCGAGACCGTAGGCGGCGACGGTGGCCCAATCGCTCCGGCTGTGGCCGCGCAGCCGCGGACGGCAGACCAGGAGCAGAACGACGGCCGAGAACACCAGCCGGAGCGTGACGGTGCCGATCGGCCCCGCGGCGGGGAAGAGCAGCACGGCGAAGGAGGCGCCCAGCTGCACGCTCGCGACCGACCCGAGCACCAGGCCGATCGAGCCCGCGCTCGCCGGGCGCCGCTCCGGAGCGGCCGCTGCGCTCAGCTGGAGCGCCGCTGCGTCTGGACGGGCGGGACGTTGTAGCCGAGCAGGCCGACGCCGGTCGCGTCCCAGCGCAGTGTGGTCAGCGAGACGTTGTCGACCACCGGGAAGGTGTGCCGGTAGGTCTCGGGGTTGATGCCGAGGTAGGCGCACAGCAGGAGGCGGATGAGCGTGCCGTGCGCGACGACGAGCACGCGGCCGTCGGGGTGCTCGCGGTGGATGCGGGCGAGCGAGGTGTTCGCGCGGGCGACGGCGTCGAGGCCGGACTCGCCGCCGGGCATCGGCTGGATGGCCGGAGCGGCGACCCACGCATGGTACTCGTCCGGGAAGCGCTTCTCCATCTCGTCGGTGGTCAGCCCCTCGCCGCGGCCGAAGTCGACCTCGACCAGCGCCGGGTCGGGCTGCAGCTCGAGGTGGGCCGCCCGCGCGGCGGGCACGGCGGTGCGCACGGCCCGGACCAGGGTGGAGGAGTACACCGCCTCGAGGTCGGCGTCGACGGCCCAGGCGGCCAGAGTCGCCGCCTGGTCCTGGCCCCGGGGGGTCAGCGCGATGTCGGAGGAGCCCGCGAAGCGGTTCTCGGAGTGCCAGACAGTCTCTCCGTGCCGGGCGAGGATCAGGGTCGTCACCCCCTGAGCCTACCGACCGTGCGGGCCAGTGGGCCCCGCGCTCAGGCGGCGGGGACGCCGTAGTGCGCGTCGACCATCACCGGGAGGTGGTCCGAAACGCCCTGGGGCAGCGTGGAGACCCGCTCGATCCGCACGGAGTCGCTGATCGCGAAGTCGAAGTGGCCGCTGAAATAGCGGTAGCGCGCGTAGGTGGGGGAGTCGCTCCGCGAGACCAGGTAGCCGTTCCGGGTCATCCGGCGGTCGAGTCCGCGGAAGAACCACGGGTAGTTGTAGTCGCCGACCATCAGGGAGGGGGTGTCCGGCGCGTACTCGCGCAGCCGGTTGAGCGCCTCGTCGATCTGCTTGCGGCGCAGGGCGTTGCCGGCCGAGAGCGGGGCGGCGTGGAAGGAGGAGACGGCGATCGATCCGCCGTCGCGGTCGTCGAGGCGGACGGCCAGCAGGCGCTCGTGAGCGGGGGACATCACCCGGTCGTGCATGGACTTGCTGAGCTCGAACGCGGCGCTGCCGGAGAGCTCGAAGCGGTCCTGCGAGTAGTAGACGGCCAGGCCCAGGCGGTTGCGGGCCGTGACGGACGCGAGCCGGAGCGAGCCCACCTCCTGCGGCAGCTTCGTGGTGTCGCACTCCTGCAGGCACAGGACGTCGATGTCGTGGCGGGCGGCGAGGGGGGCGATCTCGGCGTGCGCTCGGTGCTCCCGGAGGTTGTAGGAGATCACGCGGAGGGCGCGTTCGGTCGGCTGCATTTCGCCAGTGTAGGGCGCGCCGACCGAGCGCCGGCCGACCCTCCGGCGAACACGGAGGGACCTCCTCGGAACACGGTCGGAACGTTCGCCGACCGGCCGGGGAGGTCCCTCGCGGAGCCGTGTCAGTGCTGCTCGGTGCCCGAGGCGTCGGTCTCGGCGTCGGTGCCGTGGACGCCGTCGGTGGGGCCCCAGTCGGGCAGCGGGGGGTTCTGCTCCTCGCCGTCGGCGCCGACGCCGTCGGCCAGGGGGGAGGCCGCGCCGCCGACCTCGTCGAGGCCCGCGGAGGTGCCGGTCTCGGTGGCGGGGTCGGGCGTGCGGGCGCCGTCGGTCGTGTCGGTGCCGTCGGTCGTGTCGGTGGGGGTGGGCTCGATGTCGTAGTCGGAGCTGCTCATGTCCCGACGCTACGACTCCGCCGCCCGCGGGGGCACCCCCTTGCGCTCCCGCGAACGACGGAGGCCCCCCGCACCGGGAAGGTGCGAGGGGCCTCCGAAGGGGGAGTGCTCAGCGTCCGTAGGCGGAGGCGGCGGGGCAGTCGAACGGGTCGCCGCCGGCCGACAAGCCGACCTTGTTGAGGTAGCGGACGACGATCGCGTACGACTCCATCAGCGAGGTCTCGGTGTAGGGGATCTGGTGGGTGGTGCAGTACTCCTTGGCGATGACCTGCGCACGGCGCAGCGCCGGGCGGGGCATGTTCGGGAAGAGGTGGTGCTCCACCTGGTAGTTGAGGCCGCCCATGTAGAGGTCGGTGAACCAGGTGCTGCGGATGCTGCGCGAGGTGAGGACCTGGCGGCGGAGGAAGTCGACGCGCGCCTCCTTCGGCAGCAGCGGCATGCCCTTGTGGTTCGGCGCGAACGAGGCGCCCATGTACAGGCCGAAGACGCCCAGCTGCACGCCGACGAAGGCGAACGCCATGCCGAGGGGGAGGGCCCAGAAGACGACGGCGAGGTAGAGGCCGACGCGGGTGACGAGCATGGTGATCTCGACCCAGCGCTTGTCGACCTTGCCCTTGCCGAACACGGTGCGGAAGCCGTGCAGGTGCAGGTTGAGGCCCTCGAGCAGCAGGAGCGGGAAGAACGCGTAGCCCTGGCGGCGGGTGAGCCAGGCGTAGAGGCCGCGCGAGCGGGCCGCGTCCTCGGCGGTGAAGGAGACGACGTCGCGCTCGATGTCCGGGTCCTTGCCCAGCACGTTCGGGTTCGCGTGGTGGCGGCTGTGCTTGGTCATCCACCAGGAGTAGCTGATGCCCACGAAGAGGTTCGCGAGGGTGCGGCCGGCGACGTCGTTGGCCTTGCCGGACTCGAACACCTGGCGGTGCGAGGCCTCGTGGGCGAGGAAGGCGAACTGCGTCAGCACGATGCCGAGGGCGGCGGCGAGCAGGAGCTGGAACCAGGAGTCGCCCAGCAGGACGAAGCCGGTGACGATGCCGCCGAGCGCGAGGACCAGCGCGCCGAACATCGTGTAGTAGAAGCCGGTGCGGCGGCGGAGGAGCCCCGCGTCGCGGACCGTGCTGAGGAGACCGGAGTACTCGGTCGTCGGGTTGACGCGGCCGTCGGCGCGGGGGCGGGTGCGGACGACGCGGGGGGCGCCTCCGGTGACGGACGTGGTGGTGGGGGTGCTCATCGGCGCCTCGCTCTTCGTGGTGACCGTCGGCGTCGACGATCTCTCGGCGAGCGATCCCGACGGGGGCGGTCCGCTCATGGTTCACCGCGTCGGTAGGGGCCGGACGCGGCATCAGGGCGACCGGGGTCAAGGGCAACCTGGTGTGAACACTACGGGGACGGCGGCGGCACCGCACCATGGCGATTGCCAGCCTTCGCTCCGCGCGTGTCGGGAAGGGGAGTGCGCCTCCGGCAGGACCGCCGGAGGCGCACGGGCTCAGGAGCCGATCGAGTCCTGCGGGCGGCCGGACTTGAGCGCGGCGAGGCGCGCCTCCACCTCGGTCATCTCACCGAGGTCCTCGAGCGACTCGAACTGCGCGTCCAGGCTCGAGGAGGCGAGCTCTTCCGCGCCGCGGACGCGCGCCTCCTCGCGGCGGATCTTCTGCTCGAAGCGGCTCACCTCGCTCGTCGGGTCCATCAGGTCGATGCTCTTCACGGCGTCCTGGACCTGGCTCTGCGCCTCGACGGTCTTCGAGCGGGCGATCAGCTCGTCGCGCTTGCTCGAGAGCTGCTGCAGCTTCTCGCGCATCTGGTTCAGGCCCGACTTGAGCTTGTCGACGACCTCGGTCTGCGAGGCGATGGTCGGCTCGGCGTCCTTCGCCTCCTTCTCGGACTGGATCTGGCGCTGCAGAGCGACCTTGGCCAGCGCGTCGAACTTGTCGGCGTCGCCGGCGCTCCCGCCGGTGCGCAGCTCGTCGGCCTTGCGGCTCGCGGCGAGGGCCTTGCCGCCCCACTCCTGGGCGTTCTGCACGTCCTCGCGGTAGTCGTCCTCGAGCAGGCGCAGGTTGCCGATCGTGGTGGCGATCGCCGCCTCGGCGTCGCGGATGCTGTCGGTGTAGTCGCGGACCATCTGGTCGAGCATCTTCTGCGGATCCTCGGCCTGGTCGAGGAGCGCGTTGATGTTGGCCTTCGCGAGCTGCGCGATGCGGCCGAAGATCGACTGTCTCTGAGCCATGGGTGTCTCTCCTTGCGTCGTGGGTGGTGCCGGATGTCGGAGGTGGTGACGGAGTCGTGGGGGAGGTGGTGGTCGTCGGTCCTGCGCGGATGCCCGGGGGCGCTCAGAAGCGCCCTCCGCCGCCGCGGCGTCCGCCTCCGCCGCTGCTGCGCCCGCCGCCGAAGCCGCCGCCGCCGGAGCGCCGGGACGAGCCGCCTCCGCCGAAGCCGCCGCTGAACCCGCCTCCGCCGAAGCCGCCCGAGCGGTAGCCGCTGCGGCGTCCGCCTCCCAGGAGCGACTCGACCAGGATCCCGCCGAGGAACGCGCCGGTCGTGTCGCCTCCGTAGGGGCTGCCGACGGCGTTCGGGGCGGAGTAGGAGCCGGCGTCGGCCCGCGCCCGCTCGAGCGCCTGCTGGGCGAGCTGCGAGGCGCGCTGGGCGGAGGCGAGAGCCTCGCGGGGGTCGGTGGCGGCGATGCGCTCGGCGTACTCGGCCGAGCGGGCGGCCTCGGCGACGCGGGTGCGCGCCTCCGAGCCGACCGCGCCGCGGCGGGCCGCGATGAAGTCCTCGGCGGCCGAGACGCGGCTGCGGGCGGAGGTGAGCTCGGCGCCGAGGGCGGCCCGCTCGCGCTCGCGCTGGGCCTGCGCGTCGCGGAACCCGCCGACGGCGGCATCGATCGTGGCGTCGGCGGCGGTGAGCGCCTCGAGCAGGGCGAGCGGGTCGTTCGGCCGCACGGAGGCGGCGCGCTCGACGTCGTCGAGGGCGGCCTCGGTCGAGGCGACCGCCGCGGCGACGTTCTGCGCCTGAGCGGCGGACTCCGCGTCCGGGGAGGCGGCGAGCGCTCGTCCCTGCGCCACGTCGGCGCGGATCTCGGCGATGCGGCCGGCGAGCGACGCCTCCGCCTTCTGCAGCTCGTCGCCGCGCGTCGCCACCGCGTCGACGAGCCCGGAGGCCTGCTCGGCGGCCTGCTGCCCGGCGCGCAGCAGCACGGCGGCGCGGCCGGAGTCGCCGGCCTGCAGCGCCTGCTGGGCGCCGGCGAGCTGGTCGCGGGTGAAGCGGAGGCGGTCCTCGGCCTGGTCGGCGTCGTCGCCCACGTCGTCGATCGCGGTCGGCGCGTAGCGGGAGGCGAGCTCGGCGAGGCGGGCGCGGGCCGAGGGGAGGCGGTCGCCGACCTCGGCGGCGCGAGCCGAGAGCGCGGCGGCGACCTGCGGCGCGTTCTTCTCGAGGTCGCGCAGCTCCTCGAACGCACTCGCGCGCTCGTCGAGCGTCTGCTCGGCGTCGGCGCAGAGCTGGAGGATGCGCTGGTAGCCGTCGCGGCGCTCCTGATCGGTCTCCGGCTCGGTGTCGTCGAGGCGCTGCTGCAGGGTGAAGGCCTCGCCGAGCAGGCGCTTCGCGGTGACGAGCGCCTCGCGGAACGCGCCGGTCGCGTCGGCGCCGAACTGCGCCTCCGCGAAGCCGACCTCCTGCTCGCTGGTGCGGACGGCGTCGTCGGCGTGGACGAGGGCCGACCCGGCACGGGTGGCGAGCTCGTCGATCGAGGCCTCCACCGCCTCCTGGGCGCGGCGCTTCCGCGCGCGGCGGACGAGCAGCAGCACCACGAGGCCGACCACGACGAGGGCCGCGAGCACGCCGAGCGCGATCAGCAGCCCCGAGCCGAGGGACTCGCCGGCGCTGGGCGCGTCGAGGCGCTGTCCGATCCCGTCGGCGGCGGCCACCGCGGCTCCGGCCCAGTCGCCGTCGGCGAGCCTCGGCTCGATGTCGTCGGACTGGAGCGAGGAGACCTGCGCGTCGTCGAGGGCGAAGCCCTGCGCGACCGACACCTGGTACTGGCGGGCGTCGACCGCGACGGCCAGGAGGACGTCGTCGGTGCCCAGTCCGTTGCGGGTCGCGGTCTCGTCCGCCCACGCTACGCGGTCGGACGGATCGGTGAAGGAGTCGACGAAGGCGACGAACAGCTGCACGCGGTGCTGGTCGTAGAGGGCCCGCGAGGCCTGCTCGATCTCGGTGGTCTCTCCGGAGCTCAGCACTCCGACCGAGTCGAGGACGGTGGAGGAGGAGAAGGAGACGGGCGATTCGGCCGTCGCCGCGGTCGCGGGGACCAGCGCGAGGACCGCGGCGATCAGGAGGGCCGCGAGCGCCGGCAGCAGCCGGGAGCTCACGGGGTGGTGGGGTCTCGCCGGCATCGCGCACACTCCTTCGTCGTCGCCTCCCGAGTGTAGACAGCCCGGGTGTCCGAGCAGGAGTCGGGAGGCGGCAGGCCGTCGACCGCGTGCCCGGGGCGCGGGGGATGGGAGAACGCCGGGAGGAGGAATGACCGTGCTCCGCTCGCGGTTGCCGCCCGGAGTGCGCCGCAGGTGCACGTGCCTCCCCCCCTCAGGGCAGCCCCCTGAGACAGCTCCGTAGAAAGGCGATCCCGTGGATCCGTTCTCCCCCCTCACCGCCGGCGACCTCGACCTCCCCAACCGCATCGTCCTGGCACCGATGACGCGACTGCGCTCCGACGAGCAGGGCGTGCCCGGCGCGATCGTCGCCGAGTACTACGCCCAGCGCGCGAGCATGGGCCTGCTGATCAGCGAGGGCGTCTTCCCCAGCGCCGAGTCCAAGGGCTACGCCGGGCAGCCCGGCATCGAGACCGACGCGCAGGCCGCGGGCTGGCGCGCCGTCGCCGACGCCGTGCACGCCGCGGGCGGGCGCATCGTCATGCAGCTGATGAACGCGGGCCGCGTCTCGCACACCGAGATCACCGGCACCGACCGCATCGTCGCCCCGAGCGCCGTCGCCATCGACGGAGAGGTGCACACCCCCTCCGGCAAGAAGCCCTTCCCGGTGCCGCACGCGCTGACCACCGAGGAGCTGGCGACCGTCCGCGACGAGTTCGTCGCCGCCGCCCGCCGCGCGATCGACGCCGGCTTCGACGGAGTCGAGGTGCACGGCGCCAACGGCTACCTGCTGCACGAGTTCCTCTCGCCCGTCTCCAACGTGCGCACCGACCAGTACGGCGGGACCCCGGCCGAGCGCGCCGCGTTCCCGCTCGAGGTCACCCGCGCGATCGTCGACGAGGTCGGAGCGGGCCGCGTCGGCATCCGCCTCTCGCCGGCCCACAACATCCAGGACGTCGTCGAGACCGACGGCGACGACGTGCGCGCCACCTACGAGGCCGTCGTCGACGGGCTCGCCCCGCTCGGCCTGGCCTACCTCAGCGTCCTGCACGCCGAGCCCGCCGGCGAGCTGGTCCAGGACCTCCGCTCGCGCTTCGACGGCGTCTTCATCGCCAACAGCGGCTTCGGCTCGCCGACCAGCCGCGAGGAGGCGACCGAGCTGATCAGCGAGGGCCACGCCGACGCCGTGGCCGTCGGCCGCCCGGCGATCGCCAACCCCGACCTGGTCGAGCGCTGGCAGGGCGGGCACCCCGAGAACGAGGTCGTCCAGGAGACGGTCTACGGCGGAGGAGCCGAGGGCTACACCGACTACGAGCCCCTCTCGGCGTAGTCGCGACTCACGCGGAAGGCCCGCTCCCTCGAGGGGGAGCGGGCCTTCCGCGTGCCGGGGGGATCAGCTCTCGCTGCCCCGGCTCTTCAGCTCGGACTCGATGCGGGCGTCCTGCTCGGGCGAGAGCTCGTGGTCCTCGTCCTCCGGGCCGGCCGTCTCGCCGACGCGGCCCTCGCCGAGGGCGTGGATCGAGGTGATCTCGTCCTCGAGCGCGGCGTCGCGGTCGTGCTCGCTCACGAGCCGGTCTCGATCTCCCCGGCGGAGACGGCCTCGGCGTACTTGCGGAGGTCCGGGCCGGGCTCGAAGTCGATGAAGCGGTCCTTGAGGCGCGCGTTCAGCTCCGCGAACACGTCCTCCCAGGGCTCGCCCTTCTTGCTCGTCGCGAGGTCGAGCACCGCCTCGCGGAGGACCCTGTCCGAGTCCTCGAGGATCTTGTCGCGGGCTTCGTCGTTCCAGCGGATGTCCTGTGCGTCCATGCTCCGACCGTAGGCGCGGGGCCGGGGCGCCCCAAGGACTTGCGGGCGGGGGGCGGGAGGCGTAGGAGCCCCCGCCGCTCCGCGCTCAGGAGAGTGCCGGCAGCACCTCGCGCTCGAACAGCTCGATGCCGGACCGGTCGTAGGCGGCGTCCGGGAAGTAGAGGATGCCGTAGTCCATCCCGCGCGACTGCATGCCGGCGAGCCGGTCGACGATCTGCGAGGGAGTGCCGACCGCGAGCGCGTCGGGGCTGCGGTACTCGGCGACGAAGGACGCCGCTCCCTCCGCGCCGAGGTACGGGACCACGCGCTCCTCGAGACGCTGCAGCGCCGCCTCGACCTCCGCCTCCGTCTCGCCGATCACGACGTTGTAGTTCGAGCTCCGGGTGATCGCCGAGAAGTCGGTGCCCAGGCGCTCGCAGTGCCCGCGGAGGACCGAGCTCTTGTGGTCGAACGCCTCCGGGGTCCCGGCGAAGTTCGTGTACTGCGCGTACTGGGCCGCGATCCGCAGCGTGACCTTCTCGCCGCCGCCGGCGACCCACAGCGGGATGCCGCCCTCCTGCAGGGGCAGCGGTCGGTTCTGCGCGCCGTCCACCTGGTAGTAGCGGCCGTCGAGGGTCGCGGACCCGGTCGTCCAGGCCTGCTGCAGGATCTGCACGCCCTCGTCGAGCCGGCCCAGCCGCTCGGCGATCGGCGGGAAGCCGTAGCCGTACGCGCGCCACTCGTGCTCGTACCAGCCGCCGCCGATGCCCATCTCGACCCTCCCGCCCGAGACGATGTCGACGGTCGTCGCGACCTTGGCGAGGTAGGCGGGGTTCCGGTAGCCCATGCAGGTGCACATCTGGCCCAGCCGCACGCGCGACGTGGTGGCGCCGAACGCGCTCATCAGCGACCACGCCTCGTGCGTCGCCTCCTCCGTCACCTGCGGGACGGTGTGGAAGTGGTCGTAGACCCAGATCGACTCCCAGGCGCCGTCGTCGGCGTGCCGGGCGAGGTCGCTCATGGTGCGCCACTGGTCGGCGGCCGGGACGCCGACGAGGTCGTGGCGCCAGCCCTGGGGGATGAAGAGTCCGAATCGCATGCCGCCGACCCTAGGGCGGCCCGGCCCCCGAGGTCGAGGGGGTCGCGGTGCTCGCGTACGCTTCCGACCGATGCTGACCTTCACAGAGGATCTCGGACTCCCCGTCCTCGCGCTGATGATCCTCGCCGCCTTCGCGGCCGGCTGGATCGACGCGGTCGTGGGCGGCGGCGGACTCCTCCAGCTCCCCGCCCTGCTCCTCGTCCCCGGGATCTCGCCCGTGCAGGCGCTCGCCACGAACAAGCTGGCCTCGATCTTCGGCACGACCACCAGCGCGATCACCTACTACCGGCGCGCGAAGCCCGATCTGCGCACCGCGCTGCCGATGGCGGCGGTCGCCTTCGCGGGCAGCTACGGAGGCGCGACGCTCGCCGGCCTCCTCCCGGCCGCGGTGTTCAAGCCGATCATCGTCGTCGCGCTGATCGTGGTCGCCGTCGTGACGATCGCCCGCCCGGCACTGGGCAGCGTCACGGTGCTCAAGCACGCGGGCCGGCGCCACCTCGTCACGGCGGCGGTGCTGGGACTCCTGATCGGCTTCTACGACGGCCTGATCGGACCGGGCACCGGCACCTTCCTGATCATCGCCCTGATCACCGCGCTGGGCTACGACTTCCTGCTCGCCAGCGCCAAGGCGAAGATCGTCAACGTCGCGACCAACCTCGGCGCCCTGCTCTACTTCGTGCCGGGCGGGCACGTGATCTGGCTGCTGGGCCTCCTGATGGGCGCCGCCAACGTGGCGGGCGCGTACCTCGGCTCGCGGATGGCCGTCGCTCGTGGCAGCCGCTTCATCCGGGTCGCGTTCCTCGTCGTGGTCGGCGCCCTCATCCTCAAGGTCGGCTCCGACGTCTGGACCGAGAACCTGGCGCCGCTGCTGCGCTAGCGCGGGCTGCGGGACCGAGCCGCGGAACGAGGACGGGACCCCCGCCGCAGCAAGGGGTCCCGTCCTCGTTCCGATCGCTCGGCGCTCCGCTCCGCCGGCCTCAGCCGAAGGGGATCGAGCCGACCAGCACGCCGACGGCGAGCATGACCAGCGAGACGACGACCGCTCGCCACAGCACCTTGCGGTGGTGGTCGCCGAGGTTCACCGCGGCGAGGGAGACGAGCAGGAGGATCGCCGGGACCAGCGGGCTCTGGAGGTGCACCGGCTGCCCGGTGATCGAGGCGCGCGCCATCTCGACCGGCGAGATGCCGTAGTTCGCCGCGCTCTCGGAGAGCACGGGGAGGATGCCGTAGTAGAACGCGTCGTTCGACATGAAGAAGGTCATCGGGATGCTGAGCACGCCGGTGATCACGGCGAGGAACGGTCCGAGCGCCGGCGGGATCACCGCGACGACCCACTCCGCCATGGCGTCGACCATGCCGGTGCCGTTGAGGACGCCGATCAGCACACCGGCCGCCAGCACCATCGACACGACGCCCACGATGCTCGGCGCGTGCTTGACGATCTCGGCCGCCTGGTCCTTCATCTTCGGGAAGTTGATCAGGAGGGCGACCGCGGAGCCGACCATGAACACGTAGGGCAGCGGCAGGATGTCGGCGACCAGCAGCGTCATCACCGCGAGGGTCAGGACCAGGTTCACCCAGATCAGCTTCGGGCGCAGCGTCTCGCGCTCGGGGTCGAGCATCGTGTCGGCCATCGCGGTGTCGGCGTCGTCGGCCTGCACGCGGGCGGCGACCGCCACCTGGGCTCCGCGCAGGGCCTGGGGACCGCGGAGGAAGGAGAAGCGCTCCCGGGCGACGGTGCGGATGCCCCCGGTCAGGGCCGCGAGGCCGCCGGTGCGGGCGCCGCCCGAGCGGGAGGAGGAGCCGCGGCCGGCGCCGACGAGCTCCTGCTCGAGCATCGGCTCGGCCAGCGCGAGCGAGCCGAGGCGGCGGCGCTCGCCGAGCCCGAGGAACCAGGCGAAGACGAGAGTGACGGCCAGGCCCACCGCGAGCGACGGGAGCATCGGCACGAAGATCTCGCTCGGCGAGACCTGGAGGGCCGCGGCGGCGCGCACCGTCGGTCCACCCCAGGGGACGATGTTGAGCGTGCCGTTGGCCAGGCCCGCGACGCAGGTCAGCACGACCGGGTTCATCCCCAGACGCAGGTAGATCGGGAGCATCGCGGCGGTGGTGACGATGAAGGTGGTCGAGCCGTCGCCGTCGAGCGAGACCGCACCCGCGAGCAGCGCCGTGCCGAGCACGACCTTCGCCGGGTCGTCGCCGAGCGCGCGGACGATGAAGCGGATCAGCGGGTCGAAGAGCCCGACGTCGATCATGATCCCGAAGTACATGATCGCGAACATCAGCAGCGCGGCCGTGGGCGCGAGGCTGCCGATCGCCTCGAGGACCATGCCGCCGATGCCGAGGCCGGCGCCCGCGAAGAGGCCGAAGATCGTCGGCACGACGATCAGGGCGACCATCGGCGTCAGCCGCTTGGTCATGATCAGGGCCATGAAGGCCAGGATCATGGTGAAACCGAGTACTACCAACACAGCTGACTCCTTCGTCCAGTGCCTCCGCCCGCGCTCGGCGGGAGAGCCGGCCGGGAGATGGTGGAAACCCTAGGCAGCTCCGCGTCCGGCGCCGGGGTATCGCTCATTACGGCGACATCTGCGCATAGTGTGGCTTCTGCGCATTCTGCGCACGACGACGGCGAGGAGGCCCCGATGCGCTTCGCGACCCACGTCCTGGTCCTGCAGCTCGCCACGGTGTCGGCCGCCGTGCTGGTCTGCGCGGGGCTCGTCACCGCGCTCAGCGTCCAGCAGCTGCGCGGCGAGGCGGAGGGGACAGCGCTCGCCATCGCCCGCACCGTCGCCGAGGATCCCGACGTGCGCGACGCGGTCGCCGCGTCCTCCGCCGTGCCCGGCGCGCCCGCCGCCTCGGAGCTGCGCGGCGGACCGCTCGAGGACGTCGCCGCCGCCGTCGAGCAGCGCACCGGCGCGCTCTTCGTCGTGATCACCGACGACCAGGGCATCCGCCTCGCCCACCCCGACGAGGACCGCCTCGGCGAGCGGGTCTCGACCAGCCCCGACGAGGCGCTCGCCGGGCGCGAGAGCGTCTCGTGGGGCACCGGCACGCTCGGCGAGTCGGCACGGGCCAAGGTCCCGGTCTTCGCCGCGGGGGAGCAGCGGGTCGTCGGCGAGGTCAGCATCGGCTTCGCGCGCTCCAGCGTCTTCACCGACCTGCCGACCGCGCTGCTCGGCGTCCTCGCCGCGGCGCTCGCCGGGCTGGTGCTCGCCGCCGTCGCCTCCGTCTTCATCCGCCGCCGCCTGCTGCGCCTGACGCTCGGCCTCGCCCCGGAGGAGCTCACCTCGCTCGTGCAGGACCAGGCCGCCGTGCTCGACGGGGTAGACGAGGGCGTGCTCGCGCTCGACCGCGACGGGCGCGTCGGCGTCTGCAATGCGCGGGCCGCCGCGATCCTCGGCTCCGACGACCCGACCGGGCGGGCTCTGCACGGGCGGCCGCTCGCGGAGCTCGACCTGCCCGTTCCGCTGGCCGACGCGATCGGGGCCGCGCTGCACTCCGTCGAACCGCCCCGCCCCGGAGGCGAGGAGGGCTTCGTCGTCCGTTCCCGCATCGTCTACGTCGACATCCGCCGGGTGACCCGCGGCGACCGCGACCTGGGCGTGGTGGTGGTGCTGCGCGACCGCACCGACCTCGCCGCGCTGAGCCGGCGCCTCGACGCGGTCGGCGCGATGACCAACGCGCTCCGGGTGCAGCGGCACGAGTTCGCCAACCGCCTGCACGTGGTCGCGGGCCTGCTGGATGCGGGGCGGACCGCGTCGGCGCGCGACTACCTCGACGAGGTGCTGACCCGCGGCCCGCTCAAGTACCCGGTGCAGCACGCCGACCGGCTGCAGGAGCCGTACCTCCAGGCGCTCGTCGGGGCGAAGGGGATCGAGGCGGCCGAGCGCGGCGTGCTGCTGACGCTCGGCGAGGAGACGCTGGTGCGCGGCACCGTCGTCGAGCCGGAGGACGTCGCGACGGTGGTCGGGAACCTGGTGGACAACGCGGTGCGCGCGGCGGTCGAGGGGCGGCGCGACGTGCGCTTCGTCGAGGTCGAGCTGCTCGACGACGGCGACGCTCTCTTCGTGACGGTCGCCGACTCGGGCGACGGAGTGCTCGATCCGGACTCGCTGTTCGACCGGGCCGGCGCGGGCGACCCCGTCGAGGACGACGGACGCGTGCACGGTCGGGGCTTCGGCCTGCCGCTGTGCCGTGAGGTGGCCGCCCGGCGCGGCGGCGAGGTCTGGCTGGCGGACGCCGGCGGAGCGGAGTCGGGGGCCGTGCTGTGCGCGCGCCTCCCCGGAGCGGTGCTGCCGCCGGAGCAGGACGGGGACGGGTCATGAGCGCGGACACGGCGCGGGAGCGCACGGTGCTGGTGGTGGACGACGACTTCCGGGTCGCCCAGCTGCACGCGGACCTGGTCGAGGCGCGGCAGGGGCTGACGGCCCTTCCTCCGGTGCACACGGCGCGCGCGGCGCGGGCGGCCGTCGCCGAGCACGCGCCCGATCTGCTGCTGCTCGACGTGCACCTGCCGGATCAGAGCGGGATCGCGCTGCTCCGCGAGCTCGACACCGACGCGTTCGTCGTGAGCGCCGCCTCCGACGGGGCGACGGTGCGGCGCGCCCTGCACGCGGGAGCGCTCGGGTACCTCATCAAGCCGTTCGAGGCGCGCCTGCTCGGCGAGCGCCTCGACGCGTACGTGCGGTTCCGGAACGTGCTGCGGGAGGACCGCGCGGCCGATCAGGAGGCGGTGGAGCGGGCGCTGCGCATCCTGCACTCGGGCGACGCGACCGCCGCGCAGCCCTCGCGCTCGGCGACCGAGCAGCTCGTCCTGGCGCGCCTGGCCGAGTCGGGCGCCGAGCTGTCGGCCCTCGAGGTGGCCGAGCGCGCCGGCATCTCGCGCGCCACCGCCCAGCGCTACCTCTCGGGTCTCGCGGGCCGCGGCCTCGTCGAGATGACCCTCAGCTACGGCACCACCGGCCGTCCGGAGCACCGCTACCGCGCCCGCTGACCCTCCGCGAGCGGAGTCCGCGCTCGAGCCGGCGGGGCGTTCTCGGCGGTCGGGACCCGCTCTCAGGGGACCTGAGCGCCTAGGGGAGCTGACTGCGGAGCACCGGCGTGCGGTGCTCGGTCGAGCCGAACGGGGGATCCGCGTGTCAGCGGATCCTCCTAGGCGGTCGGGACCCGCTCTCGGGAACCCGACCGCCCGTGGGAGCCGACTGCGGTGCGCCGCCCTGCGGCGCACGAGACGGCCCGTCGAACGAGCGATCCGCGTGTCAGCGGATCGTTCTAGGCGGTCGGGACCCGCTCTCGGGAAACCGACCGCCTAGGGAAGCCGACCGCGGTGCGCCGCCTCGCGGCGCACGAGACGACTCAGTGCGTCGCGTCGACGTCCGCGCCCGCGGCCTCGGCCACGCGGCGGCGCTCGGCGGCCTCGGCGGCCATGCGGCGGCCCTTGGGGCTGACGAGGGAGGCGATCACCGTGATCACGAGGACGCCGATGATGACCGAGAGCGACAGTCCGGTGCCGATCTCGAAGACCTCCACGTGCTCGCCGTTGTTGATGAACGGCAGGTTGTTCTCGTGGAGCGCGTGCAGGATCAGCTTCACGCCGATGAAGGCGAGGATCGCGGCGAGGCCGATGCTGAGGTAGACGAGGCGGTCGAGCAGCCCGTCGATGAGGAAGTACAGCTGGCGCAGGCCCAGCAGCGAGAACGCGGTCGCCGTGAAGACGAGGTACACGTCGCTGGTGAGGCCGAAGATCGCCGGCACGCTGTCGAGGGCGAACAGGATGTCCGTTCCGCCGATCGCCGCCATGACGAGGATCATCGGCGTGAGGACCTTCTTGCCGTCGATGTGCGTGTAGAACTTGTCGCCGTCGTACTGGTCGCTCGTCTTGAAGATCCGCTTGGCCAGGCGCACCATCACGTTGTCGCTGGAGTGGTCGTCTCCCGGCTTGACCAGGTTGAACGCGGTCAGCAGCAGGATCAGGCCGAAGATGTAGAAGACCCAGGCGAACGAGTTGATCAGTGCGGCGCCGAGGAAGATGAAGCCGGTGCGGGCGATCAGTGCGAAGACGATTCCGAAGAGGAGCACCTTCTGCTGGTCGGCGCGGGGCACCTTGAAGCTCGCCATGATGATGAGGAAGACGAACAGGTTGTCGACCGAGAGGGCCTTCTCGGTGATGTACCCCGCGAAGTACTCCGATCCGGGCGTCGCTCCGCCGAAGACGAGGACGCCGAGCCCGAAGAGCACGGCGATGCCGACGTAGAGCGCCGACCAGATCGACGACTCCTTCAGCGTGGGCTCGTGGGCCTTCCGGACGTGGAAGAAGAAGTCGAAGAGCAGGAGCAGGACGATGAAGACGATCGTCAGGGTCCAGATCAGGGGCGATACGGTCATGAAGGGGCTGGCCTCGCTCGTGAAGGGGGGTCGGGGGACGGTCGCGGGGGTCGCTCGTCAAGGGAAAAGGTAGCGAGGCACCGTGACGAGCAGGGCGCCCGCCGATGGATCGTGAGTATCTTCTCAGTTCTCATCGCGTCCCTCGCGCCCAGCGGCCGGAGCGCCACACTGGTCACCATGACCGGCGCCGCTGTCGACAGGACCTTCCAGGACGCCTCCGGCGTCGTCATCCACTACCGCTGGTGGCCGCACCCCTCGCCCCGCGCGATCGTGCAGCTGGCCCACGGGGTCGGCGAGCACTCGGGGCGCTACGTCGAGCTGGCGGAGGCGCTGGTCGCCGCCGGGTACGCGGTCGCGGCGGACGACCACCGCGGGCACGGCCGGACCGGCCTCGAGCAGCACGGCGGCGACTCCTCCCGGCTCGGACTGCTGGGGCCGGGCGGCCTGCGCGCGACCGAGGCGGCGATCCTCCGGCTGACGGAGCTGCTCGCGGAGGAGAGCCCGGGAGTGCCGATCGTGCTTCTCGGCCACTCCTGGGGGTCGCTCATGGCGCAGCGGATCGTCGACCACCACTCCGGCGCCTATGCCGCGCTCGTGCTGAGCGGCACGGCCTACCGCCTCCCCGGGCACATGAACGCGGGCGACCTGGCGAAGCGGCACCGCGTCGCCGGCGGCCTCGGCCTCGAGTGGCTCTCCCGCGACCCGGAGGTCTGGCAGCGGTTCCACGACGACCCCCTCACCTTCACCACGCCGCTCGCGAAGCGGATCGGGCTGGTCGAGACCCTGCGGCTGGTCGGCCGCCCGAAGCGCGGGCCCGAGCATCCGCTGCCCCTGCTGCTGGTCGTGGGCGCCGACGACACCCTCGGCGGCGAGCGGTCGGTGCGCGCGCTCGCCCAGGCCTACCGGCGGCGGGCCGGGTACACGGACGTCTCGGTGCGGGTGTACCCGGAGGCGCGGCACGAGCTGTTCCAGGAGCTCAACCGGGCCGAGGTCACGGCCGATCTCGTGGAGTGGCTGGGCGAGCGCTTCCCCGCCCCGGCTCGCGCCTAGGCTGGCGTCATGCATGGCGAGTACAAGGTCCCCGGCGGAAAGCTCGTGGTCGTCGACCTCGACGTGGTCGACGGGAGGTTCGCCGGGTTCCGCCTGGCGGGCGACTTCTTCCTCGAGCCCGACACGGCCCTCGACGACATCGATCGCGCGGTCGTGGGCCTCCCGGCCGAGACGGACGCGAAGTCCATCGCCGCCGCCATCCGGCAGGCGCTCCCGGCCGACGCGGTCCTGCTCGGCTTCACGCCCGAGGCCGTCGCGGTCGCGATCCGCCGCTCGCTGCAGAAGGCGACCAGCTGGCGCGACTACGACTGGCGCATCGTGCACGACCGGGCCGTCCCTCCCGCGACCCACCTGGCGCTCGACGAGGTGCTGACCGCCGCGGTCGGCGAGGGCCGTCGCGAGCCGACGCTGCGGATCTGGGAGTGGGACCAGCCCGCCGTCGTCATCGGCAGCTTCCAGTCGCTCCGCAACGAGGTCGACCTCGACAACGCGGCGAAGTACGGCGTCGACGTGGTCCGCCGCATCTCGGGCGGCGGCGCGATGTTCATGGAGGCGGGCAGCGTCGTCACGTACTCGCTCTACGTCCCCGGCGACCTCGTCCAGGGGCTGACCTTCGCCGACTCCTACGCCTTCCTCGACGAGTGGGCCGTCAGCGCGCTGCAGTCGCTCGGGATCGACGCGGTCTACCAGCCGCTCAACGACATCACGTCGCCCTCGGGCAAGATCGGCGGCGCCGCGCAGAAGCGCCTGGGCTCCGGCGCCGTCCTCCACCACGTGACCATGAGCTACGACATCGACGCCGAGAAGATGGTGCAGGTGCTGCGGATCGGCCGCGAGAAGCTCTCGGACAAGGGCATCGCCTCCGCCGTGAAGCGCGTCGACCCGCTGCGCAGCCAGACCGGGCTCAGCCGCGCCGAGATCATCGAGCGGATGAAGGCGACCTTCGTGCAGCTGCACGGCGGCGAGGCGGGGACGCTGACCGAGGAGGAGTACGCGGCGGCGGAGGAGCTGGTGCGGACGAAGTACTCGACTCCGGAGTGGCTGCGGCGCGTCCCCTGACCCGCGGGTCCGGGGCGGCGGTCGCCTGCTCATGGACCCGGAGTGGAACGCGGCGGACCGGACCGGCGGGAGCCCCTCAGCTCGCGAGGAGCTCCTGGTAGTCCGGGTGATCGGCGATGAACTCGGCGACGAACGGGCAGGCCGGGACGATGCGCCCGCCGAAGCGCTCGTGCGCGTCGTCGAGGGCCGCCTCGACGAGGGTCTCGCCGAGGCCCTCGTGGCGGTGCTCGGGCGCGATCTCGGTGTGGAGGAAGACCACGTCGCGGCCGCGGACGGCGTAGTCCGCGACTCCGACGGTCTCGCCGTCGAGCCAGAGCGTGTAGCGGGACGAGTCCTCGTCGTGGCGCACCTCGGAGATCATCGCGCCACTCTACGCCGGAGCCTCCCGGCACCCGTCGAGCGCGGGCGCGAGGCGCGGAGCGTGTCGCCGGGCTCGCGCGCACTGGCACAATTGCCGGGTGCCCAGGACGATCCAGATCGCGGACGGCGTCCCGGAGTCGCGGAGCGCAGTGTTCCACGCCGACAACCTCGAGGTCCTGCCGCAGCTGGCCGACGGGGCCTTCACCGTCGTCTACCTCGACCCGCCGTTCAACACGGGCCGGGCGCAGGTGCGCACCTCGACCACCTCGGTGCGCTCCACCACCGGCACGATCGCCGGCTTCAAGGGGCGCAGCTACGAGCGGATCCGCGGCGACCTGCTCCGCTACGACGACCGCTTCGACGACTACTGGTCGTTCCTCGAGCCGCGTCTGGCCGAGGCGTGGCGGCTCCTCGCCGACGACGGCACCCTCTACCTCCACCTCGACTACCGCGAGGCGCACTACGCGAAGGTGCTGCTCGACGCGCTCTTCGGCCGCGAGTGCTTCCTCAACGAGATCATCTGGGCCTACGACTACGGAGCGAAGGCCACGCGCCGCTGGCCGACCAAGCACGACACGATCCTCGTCTACGTGAAGGACCCGCGCGGCTACCACTTCGACTCCGCCGCCGTGGACCGCGAGCCGTACATGGCCCCGGGCCTCGTGACCCCCGAGAAGGCCGAGCGCGGCAAGCGGCCGACCGACGTGTGGTGGCACACGATCGTCTCGCCGACCGGCCGCGAGAAGACCGGGTACCCGACGCAGAAGCCGGAGGGGATCCTCCGCCGCATCGTGCAGGCGTCCAGCCGCGAGGGCGACGCCGTCCTCGACTTCTTCGCCGGCTCCGGCACGACCGGCGCCGTCGCGCACGCTCTCGGCCGCCGCTTCGTCCTCGTCGACGAGCACGCCGACGCGGTCGCCGTCATGCGCCGCCGCTTCGCCGCCCTCGACCCGGCGCCGCTCTTCCTCTGACGCGGGCCCTCTCGACTCCTCAGACGTCGCCGTCCTCGGTCGCCACCCCCGCGACTCCTGCGACTGCCCGGCTCCCACTGTCCAGGAGTCGTCGCAGTCGAGGTCGGTCGCTCCCACTGTCCAGAAGGTGTCGCACTCGACATCGATCGCTCCGACTGTCCAGGAGTTGTCGCACTCGACGCCGACTGCGACAACTCCTGGACAGTCGTGGTGGGAGGCACGCCTCCCCAGATACGGGATCAGGGGTTCGTCCACAGAATGCGGATCGCGGGAGACGGACGAGGATCACGGACCGCCAGAATCGCGGCATGTCCAGCACCGACCTCGGAGCCTTCACCCGGCGAGCGGCACTCCGCGCCGGGATGACGGACGCCCGGCTGCGCACTCCCGCCCTGGCCAGCCCCTTCCACGGAGTGCGCACCCGGGTGGCGCCCGTCACGCACCTGGAACGAGCCGCCGCCTATCTGCCGCGGCTGCGGCCCTGGCAGCTCTTCTCCCACCTGACCGCGGCCGAAGCCTGGGGAGTGCCGCTCCCGGCGCGACCCGGCGAGGACGATCCGATCCACGTGGCGGCGACGACGCCGCACCGGCCCCCCAGGACCCGGGGTGTGATCGGCCACACCCTCACGGAGACGGACAGGGTCGAGCGGCACGGCCTGCCGGTGACAGGAGCGGTGTCGACGTGGATCGCGCTCGCGCCACTGCTGTCCGCCCGCGATCTCCTCGCGGCGACGGACCACCTCCTGTTCGAGCCGCGCTACCCGCGCCGGGACGATCCGCGTCCCCCTGTCCGGCTTCACGAGCTGCAGGACCGCCTGGCCTCCCATCGGGGCCGGGGCCGACGCGGCCTGGCTGAGGCTCTGCGGCTGGCATCGACCGGAGCCGCCTCGCGGAGGGAGACCTGGCTCCGCGCTCTCGTCGAGGAGGCGGGACTGCCCGCGCCCGACGTGAACGCCGAGATCAGGATCGGCGGCCGACTGCTCGCGGTCGGCGATCTGGTCTTCGAACGGTGGAAGGTGGTGGCGGAGTACGACGGCGGCCAGCACCGGACGGACGACGCGCAGTTCTCACGCGATCGTGAACGGCTCCTGGCCCTGCACCTCGCGGGCTGGATCGTCGTGGTCGTCCGCGCGGAGGGTCTGACCCGGGGCAGGGCGCGCACGATCGCCGAGCTCCGTGCCGCTCTCGTGGCCCACGGCTGGCGACCGTGACGCACCCCGTCGACGGATCGACCCGCTCGTCCATCCCCGCCCCGCCGCCCGCGTCCGCCCCACCGTCCGGATCCGCCCGCCGGTCCGCATCCGATCGAGCACGCGGAGCCCTCCGACTGTCCAGGAGTAGTCGCACTCGGCGTCGACTGCGACGACTTCCGCGTACTCGCGGGCCGGGGTCAGCTGCTGGCGCGGACGACGAGCGACGTCGGCATCAGCGTGCGGTGCTCCACGGGGAGCCCCTCGATGCGGGCGGTCAGCAGCTCCACCATGCGGGCGCCGAGCTCGTCGGGGAGCTGGCGAACGGTGGTCAGCGCGGGGACGGCGTTCCGCGCGAAGAGATCGTCGTCGAAGCCCACGACGGACACGTCCTCGGGGATCCGGCGGCCGGCCTCGCGGAGGGCGGCGTAGGCGCCGACCGCCATCTGGTCGTTCGCGGCGAAGACGCCGTCCAGGTCGGGGTCGCGGGCGAGGAGGCGGCGCATCGCCTCGGTGCCGCTCGCCGGCGAGAAGTCTCCCCACTCGACGAGGTCGTCGGCGAGGCCGGCGTCGGTGAGCGCGCCGCGCCAGCCGATCAGGCGGTCGACGCCCGGCGGCATGTCGGCGGGGCCCGCGATGGTCGCGATCCGGCGCCGGCCGCGCTCGATCAGGTGCGCGGTGGCGACGGCGGCACCTTCCGTGTTGTCCACGTCGACGAAGTAGGAGCCGCGCTCGTCGGGCGAGAGCGGTCGGCCGCCGAAGACGATCGGCAGCGTGCCCGAGAGCGCCGCGTAGGAGTGGTCGCCCGAGTGGTGCGAGACCACGAGCGCGCCGTCGACGTTGCCGCCGAGCAGGTACCGCCGCGTCTTCTCGCCGTCCGTCTCGGACGCGATCAGCATCGAGAGCGTGTAGTCCGTGTCGGCCAGGCGCATCGCGGCGCCCTGCACGATCGAGGCGAAGAACGGGTCCGCGAAGACGCGCGCGGTCGACTCCGGCACGATCAGCGCGATCGACTGCGTGCGCCGCGAGGCGAGCATCCGCGCCGCGTGATTGGGCACGTAGTCGAGCTCGCCGATCGCCTTCTCGACGGCGGCCACGATCTCGGCCGCCACCTGCGGGGCGCCGTTGACCACCCGCGAGACCGTCGCGCGCGAGACTCCGGCCCGCGCCGCGACCATCTCGAGGGTGGGGGAGCGGCCCCCGCCGCGGACGCCCGTCGGCTCGCTCACGGGTCAGTCCAGGATCGCCGCGGCGCTGCCGCCGAGCAGTCGGGAGTAGACCAGGCCCGAGTCCTTCACGATCCGCTCCTGCGTGCCGTAGTCGACGCGCACGACGCCGAAGCGCTTCTCGTAGCCCCAGGCCCACTCGTAGTTGTCGAGGAGGGACCACACGAAGTAGCCGCGGACGTCGGCGCCCTGGTCGATCGCGTCGGCGACCTTCTCGACGTGGTCGAGCACGTACTGCGTGCGGTCCGCGTCGTGCACGCGGCCGTCCTCGACGACGTCGTCGTAGGCGGCGCCGTTCTCGGTCACGTAGAGCGGAGGGAGGTTCTCGTACTCCAGGCCCAGGCGGGTCAGCAGGTAGCGCAGCCCGTCGGGGTTCACCTCCCAGTCCATCGCGGTGCGCGGCAGACCGCGCGACGGGAAGGTGATGAACTCGGAGCCGACCCAGGGGGAGCCGACCTCGCGGTCGGTCGCCTGGGCGAAGTCGTCGGCTCCGGCCGGCAGCGGATGCGCCGAGACGTTGTCGTCGTGGTAGTGGTTCACGCCGAGGAAGTCGAGCGGGAGCGAGATGAGATCGAGGTCGCCGTCGACGATCAGCTCGTCGAGCCCGAGCCCTTCGACGTCCTCGAGCAGGTCCTCGGGATACTCGCCGCGCAGCAGCGGGTCGAGGAAGATCCGGTTCTGGAGCGCGTCGAAGCGGCGTGCGGCGTCGAGGTCGGCCTCGTCCTCGGGGTCGTCGGGGACGGCGTTCGAGAGGTTGAGCGTGATGCCCAGGTTCTGCGCTCCGAGCTGCCGGAGCGTCGAGACGGCCAGCCCGTGGGCGAGGTGCGTGTGGTGCACGGCGGCGAGGGCCTTCTGCTGCGAGATCACGCCGGGGGCGTGCACGCCCGCGCCGTAGGAGAGCAGGGTCGAGCAGAACGGCTCGTTGAACGTCGTCCAGTGCTGCACCCGGTCGCCGAGGCTCTCGTAGACGGCCTCGGCGTAGTCCCGGAAGCGCTCGGCGGTGTCGCGGTTCGCCCAGCCGCCGGTCTCCTCGACGGCCTGCGGGAGGTCCCAGTGGTAGAGGGTGAGCCACGGCAGCACGCCGGCGCCGAGCAGCTCGTCGACCAGGCGGGAGTAGAAGTCGAGGCCCTCGGGGTTCACCGCGCGGTCGCCCGGCTTGACGCGCGCCCAGCTGACCGAGAAGCGGTAGGAGCCGAGCCCCAGCTCCTTCATCAGCCGCACGTCCGCGGGCATCCGGTGGTAGTGGTCCACCGCGACCTCGGGGGTGTCGCCCTTCGCGACCGCTCCGGGGACGCGGGAGAACGCGTCCCAGATGCTGTCCTCCTTGCCGCCCTCGTGGCCGGCGCCCTCGATCTGGGCGGCGGCGGTCGCGGATCCCCAGAGGAAGCCGGCGGGCCAGTCGCGGACGGCGAGCCGGTCGACGCGGGCGATCTGCTCCGAGAGGCTCGGGGTCGCGGTGGACCACTACCACCGGATGCCCGCGGACGTGCGGCTGATGAAGGAGC